>NZ_JBSFPS010000199.1:0-19434 GCF_053588315.1 Streptosporangium sp. NPDC003464
GGGGTGGGGATCGCCGCGCGGCCGGCGAGCGAGAGCCGCCTCGTCGTGGTGGTCCTCCCCGGCATCGGAGAGCGCCACCCCGGCGCCCCGCTGTTCAACGCACAGGGGCGCGCACCTCGGGGCCTTCCCGCCATCCGGGAGGGCCCCCGGAAAAGGGCCCGGAACACCCCGGGAACCCGCGGCAACCACCGGCGCACCGGCCGGAGAACGGACAAGGAGTCCTCATGACCACGCAGACGGCGGGAAGCCCGCAGGACACCGTCCTGGCGACGATCCGCGCCCACCACGACCAGCTCGGCCGGACGATGTCCGACCACACTGTGACCATCGTGCGCTCCATCGACAGGCTGCAGTCCCCGGCCGCCCGGCAGGAGGTGCTGGTCACCTTCTGCGCCGAGGAGGTGCTCCCGCACGCCGAGGCCGAGGAGGAGACGCTGTACCGCGTCGCCGACGCGCTGCCCGCGACCAGGCTGCTCGCGCAGGCAATGCGCGACGAGCACGTCCTGCTGCGTGACCGGGTCGACGAGCTGGAGCGGGCGAGCACGTGGGGGGAGGTCGTCGCGGCCGCCGCCGCGCTGAACGCCCTGTTCCAGTCGCACCTGGACAAGGAGAACGAGCTCCTGCTGCCCGCGCTCGCCGACGCCGGCGTCGACCTCGCCGCCCTGCTCGACGGGATGCACGAGATCCTCGGCGCCCCGGCCGAGGCCGACGGGTGCGGATGCGGGTGCGGCGCCGGAGAACCGGCGGCGGAGGACGCGGACGGCGCTCTCGTCGTCGGCGAGCTCGACGTGCGCCGGCTGGTCCCGGCCCAGCGCCACGAGCAGATCTTCGCCACGTTCCGGGAACTGCCCGCGGGCATGTCGTTCGTGCTCGTCAACGACCACGACCCCAAGCCCCTCCACTACCAGTTCGCCGCCGAGCACCCCGGCGAGTTCACCTGGGACTACGCCGAGTCCGGTCCGGCCGTGTGGCGGGTGCGCATCGGCCGTCCCTGACTGCCGGTGGCCATGGCCGCGGCCCTGGGCGCGGGCAGCGGAGCGACCTTCGCGCCGGTCGCCCAGATCGCCCCGGCCGACAAGGTCGGCTCGGTCACCGGCCTGATCGACGCCACCGGCGGCCTGGGGGGATCCGTCCCGCCGCCGGTGATGGGCGGTGCCGGCCCTGCACCCTCGGGGTGCGAAACATGAAGGACGTCAGGAGCATGATGACCCGCACGACCCGAACAGCCCCACCCGTCTCCTTCCGCATCGCCCCGGCGCGGGGCGTAGGGCGGAGAGACGGCCGGATCCAGGCCAGGACACACGGCTGCGGCAATGAACGCACCCGGGCGGCAGTTGGCCCGGTGCCGGCATGATCACCGTCACTACCAGCGCCGACAGCGCTGCAACGGGGTTTCACAACGTGTCCTGGCAGCAGGCACGCCGGCTCGCCCATGCCTCGGCGCGGCCGGTGCCGGCGCAGCCGGCCGACCTGGCCCAGGCCGCCGGGCTGACCCTCGCCCAGGAGATCGTCACCCGCTCACCGGCTCCGGCCTTCGACACCGCGGCGATGGACGGATTCGCCGTGGCGGGCACCGGACCGTGGCAGGTGTGCGGCGCGATACGGGCCGGAACCGTCTTTCCCGCCGGTGAGCTGCAGGCGGGACAGGCGGTGGAGATCTCCACCGGCGCTCCGGTGCCTGCCGGGGCCGATGCGGTCCTCCCGGTGGAGCTGGCCGTGCGCGATGCCGACCGGGTCCGGGGCCCGCAGCTCACGCCGGGCCGGCACATCCGCCGCACGGGTGAAGACGCCCCCGCCGGAACCCACCTGGCCTCCCCGGGCAGCCGGATCGGCCCCGCGCTGCTCGGCCTGGCCGCCGCGTGCGGCTATGACGCGCTGCAGGTCCGGCCGCGGCCCCGGGTACAGATCCTGGTCACCGGTGACGAGCTCGTCCACCGCGGCAGGCCGGGCCCCGGCCAGGTGCGCGACGCCCTGGGCCCGATGCTGCCCTCGCTGGTGCAGGACATGGGCGGGCAGGCAGCGGCCGTCTGCCACGTACCCGACCGGCCCGGCGCGCTGGCCGATGCCTTCGCCGCCGCCGGCGCGGCGGAGGTGCTCGCGGTGACCGGGTCCACCTCGGTCGGTGTCACCGACCATCTGCGGCCGCTGCTCAACGAGCGGGCGGTGCGCTGGATCGTCGACACGGTGGCCTGCCGTCCCGGCCATCCACAGTTACTGGCCCAGCTCGCCGACGGCCGGTGGGTGGTGGGCCTTCCCGGTAACCCCTACGCCGCCCTGGTCGCGGCGCATACGCTGCTGGCCCCCCTGCTGGCCGGATTGGCCGGGCGGCGGCTGCCGGTCTTGCCACATGTGCCGCTGACAGGTCCCGTTCTCCCCCGATCGCACCCAGGTCCTGCCGGTGAGGTGGGACGGCGCTGTGGCCCGCGTACTGGGCAAGCAGCGTTCCGCGTTCCTCAACGGCGCGGCCATCGGCGACGCGCTGGCCGCGGTGCCTGCCGGCTGGAGGAGCCATGAGCCCGCTCCGCTCATCCTTTCAGCCGGACTGTAGGGGCGGACCTGAAGCGCCGTCCGGCGCGTTCGATGAAGAGCTCCCAAGAGGGCGCGATCGAGGAGGGCATCTTGACAGGCAGTCCGGCCTCACTCAGGGAAAACCAGCCTCACTCAGGGAAAAGGAGCCAGGATGGACGAGAAGTCGTTGCTCCCGAGCATGCAGCTGGATGACCTCCTGGCCGAGCTGCAGGGCCGGCTGGAGGCGGTGCTGGCCACCCGGGACCGGGTGCACGCCCTGCTGGAGGCCGTGGTCTCGATCGGCAGCGACCTGGATCTGGAGACGGTGCTGCGGCGCATCACCCAGGCCGCCACCCAGCTGGTCGAGGCCCGCTACGGGGCGCTCGGCGTCATCGGCGAGGGCGGCACGGTGGAGCGGTTCATCCCGGTGGGAATGGCCGAGGAGGAGATCGCGCGGGTCGACCACTGGCCGCACGGCAAGGGCCTGCTCGGACTGCTGTTCAAGGAACCCGGGACGCTGCGACTGGCCGATCTGACCGAACACCCGGCTTTCTATGGCTTTCCGGAGGGACATCCGCCGATGCGCAGCTTCCTGGGCGTGCCGATCGTGGTGCGCGAGGAGGTGTTCGGCAACCTGTATCTGACCGAGAAGGCCGGCGGCGCGGCCTTCGAGGAGGAGGACGAGATCGTGGTGGGCGCGCTGGCCACCGCCGCCGGTGTGGCGATCGAGAACGCCCGGTTGTACGAGGAGAGCCAGCGCCGGGAGAACTGGCTGCGGGTGTCCACGGAGGTGACCAGCAGTCTGTTGTCGGGTGAGGACCCGGACGAGGTGCTCACCGTCATGGCCCGGCGCGCCATGGAGCTCACCGGCGCCGACACGGTCACCGTGAGTTTCCCTCTGGCTGAGACCATGCGCATCGAGATCGCCGAAGGGCTCGGCGCCGAGCACCTGCGCGGCTGTGCGGTGCCGATGGAGGACTCCCTGGCCGCCGCCGTGGCGCACACCGGGCAGCCGCAGACCGCACTGGATGTGAAGGTGCGCATGGCTTATCCGGCATATCTGGAGCAGGTGCCGCTGAGCGCGGCGATCGCCGTCCCGCTGGGCAAGCCGCAGGCGGTCCACGGCGTGCTGAGCCTGGCCAAGCAGGCCGGGTCGCCGCCGTTCAACGAGGCGGACCTGCGCACGGCCGAGGCGCTGGGCGGGCAGGCCGCGGTCGCGCTGGAGCTGGCCGACGCGCGCCGCGACGCCGAGCGGCTGGGCCTGCTGGAGGACCGTGACCGCATCGCCAAGGACCTGCACGACGTGGTCATCCAGCGGCTGTTCGCGGTGGCGATGACGCTGATGAGCATGGTTGAGATGGTCGACAACCCCACCGCGACGACCCGGATGCAGCACGCGGTGGACGAGCTGGACCAGACCATCAAGGAGGTCCGCTCCACGATCTTCGCGCTGCAGTCGCCGCCGCAGCCCGGCCAGGTCTGTAGCCTGCGCGGCCAGATGACGGAGCTGGTGGAGGCGGCGCGCGAGCAGCTCGGTTTCATGCCCAGCATCCGGATGGAGGCCCCGCTGGACAACACGGTGCCCGAGGAGGTGGCCGGGCAGCTGCGGGCGGTGCTGCGCGAGGCGCTGTCCAACGTCGCCCGGCACGCCCGGGCGAGCAGGGCCCAGGTGCTGGTGGGGGTCAGTGAGGGCACGCTGCTGCTGGAGGTGAGCGACGACGGCATCGGCATCCCCGAGGACGGGCGGCGCAGCGGGCTGCGCAACCTCGCCGACCGGGCCGCGCGCCTGGGCGGCGCGTTCACCGCGGAGCGCGCCGAGGGCGGCGGGAGCCGCCTACGCTGGCGGGTGCCCCTTGAACGGGGATGAGCGCGGTGGAAGGGCCTGTGCGGGGACGGCTCCGCGTGTGCGGCCGGCGCACACCTGCCTCGGCGCCGTCGACTGGTCGATGAACGCCCTGGCGGCCTGACCGACCGCCCCGTGTCCGGGCGCTGACGGACGTCAGGACGGATGCGGTCGCCGCTGCGGCGAAGCTGCCCGGGGGCGGGAGAGATCTCCCTTCCCCTCTCCCCTGGCTGCCCGAGCCCGTCGATGGGACTTTCAGCCCGAACATCAGGGACCGGTGGCCCTGCCCGGTGCCCGTGCCGAGACCGCACCCTTTTCTTCACGGACCTCTCGGAAAAGGGCCCTGCATGGGACCGGTCGCAGACCGGCCACCCACCCCATGGATCTCATCGTGAGTCGGTAAATCGTGAGTCGGTAAGGAGAAGAAACGGTGGACAACGTGCGAAGGCTGACACTGATGCTGCTGCTGGGCGGTGTCGGCGTCAGCATGCTGACAGCCGGCACCGTCATGACGGTCCGCGGCATGCGCGGCAAGCAGGAGATCCGCGACGAGCTCATCCGCCAGAAGATCACCTTTCCGGCCAAGGGCCTGCCCGCCGAGTACGACCGCTACGCCGGACGACGGGTGGAGAACGGCGCCCACGCCCGGGTCTTCTCCGAAATGATCGGCGGCAACGTGCGCAAGGCCACCGCGGGACGCAGCTACTCGGAGATCAGCGCTGACCTGCACGCCGCCGGCGGCCAGGACGAGAAACTCACCGCGCTGCGCCAGACCGCGTTCATGGGGGAGACGCTGCGCGCCTCCCTGATGGGTGCCTACCAGGCCTGGCAGGTCACCTCCCTGGCCATCGGCCTGGGCGCGGTGCTCATGGGCGCCGGCGCCGCGTTCGTCGTGGTCGGCACCGTCCTGTCCTCGGCGCAGTAGCGATCCGCCTCAGGGCGGCATCCATCGACTCCCGGGCTGTCTTGTGGCGAGGTCCGCGAGCAGTCATGGCCGACGCGGAGAACCGCAACGGGCGGCGCAGCACGGCCCGGCGGGTCACCCGCCTGGACACTGCGCGGTGATGATGAGCAGCCTGAGCCGATCCCGCCCGATTCTCCATCCGCGGCAGTTCGCGGACCAGCATCGCCGACGTCCTGTCCGCCGACCACACCGCCGCCGACGTCGTCGGCCACCTGCCCGGCACCGGCCGGGACGAAGGGACCACCCTGTGAAGCGACCCGCCGAACCGCAGGCCTGCCCGGGCGGACCGGGTGAGCGGACGGCCCGCCCGGTCCGGCACGTCCACCGCGACGTCGCCGCCGCCCCTTTCATCGTCATCTGGGAGGCGACCCGCGCCTGCCCCCTGGCCTGCCTGCACTGCCGGGCCGAGGCCAGGCCCGAGCGCGACCCCGCCGAGCTGTCCACCGCCGAGGCCGTGGACCTGATGCGGCAGATCGCCGCGTTCGGCCGCCCCGCCCCGCTGTTCGTCATCACCGGCGGCGACCCCTTCGAACGCCCCGACCTGTACGACCTGGTCGAGCGCGCCCGCGAGATCGGCCTGTCCCCGTCGGTCTCCCCGTCGGCCACCCCCGCCCTCACCCCCGTCGCCCTCACCCGCCTGCGCGACGCCGGCGCCTCGGTCATCTCCCTCAGCCTTGACGGGGCCACCGCCGGACGCCACGACGGCTTCCGCGGCTTCGACGGCGTTTTCACCCGGACCCTGCGCTCCTGGCAGGCCGCCCTCGACGCCGGCCTCAAAGTGCAGATCAACACCACCGTCACCAAGACCAACCTGATGGACCTGCCCGACATCGCCCGCCTGGTCCGCGACTGGGGAGCGCTGCTGTGGAGCCTGTTCCTGCTCATCCCCACCGGCCGGGGCCGCAGCCTGACCTCGCTGACCGCCGCCGAGACCGAGGACGTCCTCAACTTCGCCCACGACATCGGAGCCGCCGTCCCCGTCAAAGCCACCGAGGCCCACCACTTTCGCCGCATCGCCATCCAGCGGCACATCCTGCGGGCCCGCGGCGCCGACCACGTGCAGGCCCTCGGGCTCGGACCGGTCTACCGCGCCCTGCACCGACGCGCCGTACGCGCCGGTCTCGTCCGCGCCACCCGCACCCGCCGCCCCCCGATCGACGTCAGCGCCGGCCGCGGCCTGGTGTTCGTCTCTCACACCGGAGAGGTCTCCCCGTCGGGATTCCTGCCGCTGCCGGCCGGAAACGTCCGCGACCGTCCGCTGACGGAGATCTACCGGACCTCGCCGGTCCTCACCTCACTGCGCGACCCCGGCCTGCTGACCGGACGCTGCGGGGCCTGCGAGTTCCGCGCCGTGTGCGGCGGATCCCGCTCCCGGGCCTACGCCACCAGCGGCGACGTCCTGGCCGAGGAACCGTGGTGCTCGTATGTGCCCGGCGACTTCCCCTACCAGGACGACCTGGGGAAGTATCTCGGCGCAACCGCTGGAGCGCCATGACCGGGACATGACAGCGGGCCGCCACCCCGTCCGATCGGGGACGGCGGCCCGCTGCGGCCGGGCACGGACGGCGGGGTCAGCCGCCGACGATCCGGCGGCCGGAGACCTGCTCTGCCGCGATGACGATGAAATGGTCCCGCTCACCCGGCGCCCACGGCGTCAGCGGCAGCCCCGCCAGCCGGGCCGCCTCCTGCGGGTCGTCCACCGCCCGCGCATGCCCCACCACGGTCACCGACCAGCCGGTCCGGCCCTGCGGGTCGAAGTCGTCGGCTTCGAAGGCCACGATGGTCCGGCGGGTCGCGGCGGCCAGTTTGGAGCCGACCGTGGTACGGATGACGATGTCAGTGCCGTCCAGCACGAAGTTGACCGGCTGCACCGCCGGCAGGGCACGGTCGGTGAAGACGATCCTCCCGATCGGCGCCGTCGCCAACAGAGCCATGCACTCCTGGGGGAAGACAACCTGCAGACCGGCGGAGTCAAGTTTCATGCCTTCCAGGATCGCTGATCGTCTACGTGCGGGGCAGGGACGAAAGTCCTCTCCTGCCGGCGCCGATGTCCCTTCCGTTCCCTTCATCCGGCTGTCAGGTGTCATCACTGTCGCGCCCGGCCGGTGAGGATAGGGCCGGGCGCGACGGTGTGTCGTCCACCTGCCTGGTCCGGCGAGAGCACGACGAAGGACTTTGGTCCCTATGACGGTGGTCTTTGAGCCCGCTCTGCGCCGGACCGGCGGGGCCTAGCGTGAGTGCAGCCCCTACATGACAATCAGTGGAGAGATCCCGGGCCGTGGCCGCAGAACCGATGATGACGCGCTCCTGTGGGCACTTTCCTGGGCGCCGCCCCTTTCCCGAGGGTGGTCCGGCCGCGGTGCCCGGCGCCCGCCTCGCGCTCGCCCGGCTCCCGCTGCTGGCCGGTGCCGCCGCCCTGCTCGCCGGCCTGTACGGGGGCGTCGCGCTGCTGATCACCGAGGTGCCCGTGCCGGTGGCGTTCGCCGAGCAGCACGGGCCGCTGATGGCGCTCGGCTTTCTGGGCACGCTGATCTGCCTGGAGCGGGCGGTCGCGCTGCGCAGCCGCTGGGGGTACGCCGCCCCGGCACTGTCAGCGCTGGGCGCCGTGGCGCTGGCGGCCGGGGCCGAGCAGGCGGGCCGGCTGGCGCTGACCGCCGGCGGCGGCTGGCTGGTCGGGATCTATCTGGCGTTGCTGGGCCGGCGCCTCAGCCGCGAGACGCTCATGCAGCTGGCCGGGGCACTGGCCTGGTACGCGGCCGGGCTGCTCTGGCTGGGCGGGCGGCCGGTGCCGGAGCTGGTGGTGTGGTTCGCCGCGTTCCACGTGCTGACCATCGCCGGGGAGCGGCTGGAGCTGGCCCACGTGGCGTTCCTGCGGCGGGGGGCGTCGGACGGGCTGATGGCGGCCGCCGTGGTGCTCGGCGCCGGGACGGTCTGCTCGGTGTGGGCGCCAGGTGCGGGGGCGCGGGTCGCCGGGGTGGGGATGGCGGCGGTGGCGGCCTGGCTGGCCTGGCACGACGTCGCCCGCCGTACCGTCCGCGGGCACGGCCTGCCCCGGTATGCGGCCGTGTGCCTGCTGGCCGGATACGGCTGGCTCGCGGCGGCCGGGGTCCTGTGGGCGGCCACCGGCTTGGCGGCCGGGTCCTATCTGTACGACGCGGCGCTGCACGCCCTGTTCTTGGGATTCGTCATGTCGATGGTGTTCGGGCACGCCCCGATAATCCTGCCGGCCGTGCTGCGGATGAGCCTGCCGTACCGGCCGATGCTGTATGTGCCGCTGGCGCTGCTGCACACGGCCGTGGCGGTCCGCTTCGCCGGGGATCTGGCCGCCGCCGACGCGGTGCGCACCGCCGGTGGGCTGCTCGCCGAGATTGCTCTGCTCGTGTTCGCCGGGTGCGCCGCCACGCTGGTGCGGCTGGCGCGCCGGGCATCGATGGGAAGGTGACCCGAGGTGACATCGGTCGAGGTGCATATCGAGAAGGGGCCGCCGACCAGGCCACTCCCCGGGCCGGTGCGCCGCCGCGCCCCCTGGCACCTGCGGGCCAACGCGCTCGTGGTGGTCTGGCTGGGGTTGACGGTCGCGACCGCGCTGGCCGGTGAGGGGCTGCCGGCGCCGCGCTGGCTGCTGATCCATGTCTTCCTGCTGGGTGCGGTCAGCACCGCGATCCTGATCTGGAGCGAGCACTTCGCCGTCGCGCTGCTGCGCGCCCGCACCCCGGATCCGCGCTGGAGCCTGGCCCGGCTCGCCCTGCTCAACGCCGCGACGGCGGCCGTGCTGTACGGCATGGCGGCCGGTCCCGCGGCGGTGGCGGTGGCCGGGGCGGGGGTGATCGTGGCCGTCGTGCTCTGGCATGCCGCCGCGCTGGTACGGCTGGCGCGGCGGGCGCTGCCCGGCCGGTTCGGCCACGTCATCGCCTGGTACGTGTGCGCGGCCGGGGCGCTGGCGACCGGTGGCACCCTCGGCGGCCTGCTGGCCGCCCATGTCGGCCCCGGAGCCACGCACGAGCGGCTGCACGCCGCGCACGCCCAGGTGAACCTGCTCGGCTGGGTCGGCCTGACCGTGCTCGGCACGTTGTTCACGCTCTGGCCGACCGTGCTCCGTACCCGCATGCCGGAGCGCACCCGCAGAGCCTCCCTGACCGGGCTGCGACTGGCCGCGCCCGGGCTGGCGCTGCTGACCGGCGGCCTGCTGGCGGATCTGCGCTGGGTGGCGACGGCCGGGCTGGCGGCGTACGCGGTCGGTGCGCTGGCCGCGCTGCTGCCGCTGGCCGAGGCGGTACGCACGCGCCGCCCGCACACCGGGGCGGCCTGGACGCTGGCCGCCGGCGTCGTCTGGTTCGAGATCGCGCTCGTCGCCGACGCGGTGATCGTGGCCACCCGCCCGGCGGGCGAGGTGGCCGCCGCGCTGGAGCCGCTGCTGCCGCTGGTGCTGGCCGGGTCCGTCGGCCAGGTGCTGCTGGGCTCACTGCTGCACCTGCTACCGGCGGTGCTGGGCGGAGGCCCGGCCCGGTTCAAGGAGAACATGGCGCTGCTGGAGCGCGGCTGGACGGTCCGCCTGGCCGCGCTCAACGCCGGCGTGCCGCTGCTGGCGCTACCGGTGCCGCGGCCGTTGGCCCTGCTGGGCTGGGCCCTGGTACTGGCATCGGCCGCAGCGTTCGTCGTGCTGGCCGTGGCCGCCCTGGCGCGGGCCTGGACGGCCGAACACCCTGAACGCCGGGCGCTCGCCTCGCCCGCGCTGGCCGGGGTGCTGGCCGGGTGCCTGCTGACGGCCGCCGCGGTCGTCGTCTCCGTCACCGGAGGCTCCGGCCCCGCCACCACCGTTGCCGCCACCGGCACCCGGACGGTCGAGGTGACGCTGTCGGGCATGCGGATCCGGCCTGCGGTGATCGAGGCCGCGCCGGGCACCGTGCTGACGCTGCGCGTCACCAACACCGACGCCCAACGGCACGACCTGCGACTGGCCACCGGGGAACGCACCCCGCTGCTGGGAGCAGGCGAGAGCGCGACGCTGACGCTCGCCCCGCTCGGCGAGGCGGTCGACGGCTGGTGCACCGTGGCCGGGCACCGGGCGGCGGGCATGACGATGCGCATCGTGCCCACCGGCGCGCTCGCCCGGCCCGGCACCGGCACCGGCACCGGGCACGGCGCGCACGGTCCGGCCGGACAGACGACATCCCCCGAGGGGAACGGCGGCCCGGCGACCGGCACCGGGCAGACCGGCCTGGACCTGGCCGCGCCCATGTCGCCGGGGTGGAAGCCGTACGACGCGGTGTTGGCGCCCGCGCCCGGCGGCGCCGAGCACGCGGTGGAGATCCGGGTGGACGACAGCGCGGTACTGGAGGTCGCGCCCGGCGTGCGGCAGCGAATGTGGACGTTCAACGGGACCGTGCCCGGGCCGGTGCTGCGCGGCACGGTGGGCGATGTGTTCACGGTGACGTTCGTCAACAGCGGCACGATGGGGCACGGCATCGACTTTCACGCCGGGGCGAACGCGCCGGACCGGGTGATGCGCACGATCCAGCCGGGTGAGCGGCTGACCTACCGGTTCGGCGCCGAGCACGCGGGGGCGTGGCTGTACCACTGCTCGACGATGCCGATGACGCAGCACATCGCGGCCGGCATGTACGGGGCGGTGGTCATCGATCCGCCGGACCTGTCGCGGGTGGATCGGGAGTTCCTGCTGGTCCAGGGCGAGCTGTACCTGGGGGAGCCGGGCAGCGACGCACAGGTCGCCAAGATCCGCGAGGGCCGCCCGGACGGGTGGATGTTCAACGGCACCGCCGCCGGTTACGATCATGCGCCGCTGAAGGCGGAGGCGGGTGAGCGGGTGCGGATCTGGGCGGTGGCCGCCGGACCGAGCTCGGGTACGGCGCTGCACGTGGTGGGGGCGCCGTTCGACACCGTCTACAAGGAGGGCGCCTACCTGCTGCGTGAGGGCGACGCGGGGGGTGCGCAGGTGCTGGACCTGGCGCCCGCGCAGGGCGGGTTCGCCGAGCTGGTCTTCCCCGAGCCGGGCAGGTATCCGGTGGTGGACCACACGATGCGTCAGGCCGAGGGCGGGGCGCACGGCCTGTTCGAGGTGGACGCGCGGTGAGGTCGGAGGACGGTCGCTGCCGATGGATGTGGGTTGTGCGATGACGTGGTGGTCGGTGGTGCGGTTTTTCCACGTGTTGTCGGCGGCGCTATGGGTCGGCGGACAGCTGACGGTCTCGCTGGTGGTGTTGCCGCTGGCGCGGCGGCTGCTGGACGGTGAGCGGCGCGAGCGGGTGATGCGGGCGGTGGGACGGCGGTTCGGGATGTTCACCGGGGCGGTGTTCCTTCCCGTGCAGTTGGGCAGCGGGGTGGCCATCGCCTGGCACAAGGGGGTCACGTGGGCGTCGCTGGCCGAGCCGGGTTACGGGCGGATCCTGGCGGCGAAGCTGGCGTTGTTCTGCGCGGTCATGGTCGCGGCGGGTCTGCACGGGTGGGCCACCGGCGCGGGACGTCCCGGCTTCGCGCGGGCGACGGCGCTGGCGGCGCTGGTCGGGTCGGTCGGCGTGGTGCTGCTGGCCACCGCGCTACCGGCCACCTGAATCGGGCACTCTGCCCCGGGTGTCGCTGTTCCGGCTGCACGCGCTCGGCGCGCTGCTGCTGCGCTCCCCTGTCCTTGTTCAAAGTCTGGTCTCAGCAGCCGACACGGCGCCAGAGCCGGAACCGCGGTCATTGACACGTGGTCCGGCTGGTGTGGGAGGGTTGAGCGCTATGACCAACGCTGCCACCCCTGCCCGCCGCTGTCATCGGATCGTGTCGGCTGGTGCCGCGCAAGGCGCGGGACGCCGACCGCGGAGAGCTCGCTGAGGTGTTCACAGCCGACGACCACGCGCGCAGACCGGCCGGCCGCCTGGACTTCACCGCAGCCGGCACCTTCTGGACGCACGACTTCTGGACGCACGGCGCGCGGCCGGAAGACGCCGTCGCCGCCCTGAGCGCGTTCCGGCTTTGAGGGCGGACAAGCGCGCCGCGCGGGCCGCCCGGTCGATCGACGTGACCCGGCTTCCCGAGGACGTCTCGGCGCTCATCGACGCTCTCGAGCCCGGGGAGGAACTGGTCATCACGCGGGGCGGCGAGTCGATCGCGGCGATCTCCAGCACCCTTCGCGTGCTCCACGGTGCCGTCGTCGATCCCGGCGCTCCGGAGGAGGCCGAGGAACAACCTCCGATCGACTACGACAGCGTGACGGTCGTCGCCACCGCGATGAAGCTGTCGGCGTCGGCCCGGGTCTCGCTGTCCACCCAGCTCGGCCCGGACTACGTCGTGCTCGACATGCACGCCGCTCCCAGGACGGCCGACGTACTGCTGACGCCGCCGATCAGCCCCCAGTTGATCGCAGGTCTCCGGTCGATGTTCCCGAAAGCTCGCGTCATCATCACTGAGATCGAGGACAACGAGCTCGGAGTCAACTACCACGGCCCGGTCCGGCGCCTGCTCGACGCCGGCGCGGAGGCGTATCTGCCGCCGGCGACCATCCCCCGCCTGGCGAGGCAGCTCGACTACACCCTCACCCAGCTGCACCAGATCACCGACGACGCCACCGCACCGCTGGAGATCGAACCCGCCACGAGACCAGCAGGTGACAGTCGAGACGCGGTGTGAACGGATCACGAGCGCGGATCCCGCGTTCCTTGGATCCACGGGACACGCCTTGGCCGGAGACGGAAGTGGTGCCGGCCCGAAACTTGACCTTTGGTGTGCCAATGTGTCGTGCATGACATCAAGAAGAAGGAAGTCCGCCGCCCCGGGCGGATCCAATAGGCGGGAGCGGCCCTGGTACAGGCAACCGGCGTTTATGAGCGGTCTCGCAATCGCCGTTGTGACAGGCTGTTTCGCGGTGGTTTCTGCATATGTTCAGACAAGGGGAGGTGGCGACGGGCACACACCTGAACCGGATGCCCCCAGAGTGGCTCGATTGACATTCAGCGAGATAAGCGTCAAGGACGCCGATCCACGTCCGGCGAAGAAGCTCAGCGGGAGCGGTTCGGTGGAGAACCTCGGCCCCGGGGGAATCTTCCTGATGGCCGGCGAATCGGCGGAGAACATGACGCGCGTGTCTCAGCCGGCCACGGTGTACGGAGGAAAATGGAAGGTGGAGTGGCGCCTCTCGCACCCGCCGGAGCCGCTCGTCATGAGAGCCGTGCTGATGTATCCGGCGTTCAACATATGCGCGGACTCCCGGTGCCCGACACCAAGCCTCGGCGAGTTGCGGGAGCGGCTTGTCAGGAAAGGGTTGAGTGCGGAGGAGGCCGCCATTGTCACCACTCCCCCGGGAGAAGGAAATTCATCCGGAACGGCGACTCTCGGACCTGGCGGGAATGGCGATCTGGAGAGCCCAGATCCCAAGACCTCGACTTCCGAGACCGTGATACCCCTGACCCCGACTCCGAGGACCGAATCTCCCGAGACCGTGACTCCCGAGACCTCGGCCCCGGAGGTCGAGGTCCCCGAGACGTGACCGCCGGCCTCACGCAAGCGCCTGCGCCGCGACGCCGATCTCCGGCCTGGCCGGCCCCGCCCGGTCACGGGCTTCCGGCTCCGCCGGCCGGTGTGGCGCTCCGGCCGTGAGGCGACGGAGCGGAGCAGCCGTCCGTTGACGCCCGCGCGGGCCGCTCCCCGGTGCTCATCCCGCGGGGAAGGTCGGCCACACGCGCCCGTGGCCGACTACCACAGCGGGCCATCGTCACAGATCGGTGGCTATGATCTTCTCGATGTTCCGTTCGGCGAGCGCCGTGATGGTGACGAACGGGTTGACGCTGGTGTTGCCGGGGATCAGCGAGCCGTCGATGACGTACAGGCCGGGGTGGCCGGTGAGGCGGCCGTAGCCGTCGGTGGCCTTGTTCAGGACCGCGCCGCCGAGCGGGTGGTAGGTGAGGTGGTCGCCCCAGATCTTGTAGACGCCGAAGAGGTCGGTCCGGTAGATCGTCCCCTCCTTCGCGTTGATCTTGTCGAAGATCGTCTTGGCCATGTCGATGGACGGCTGCTTCCAGGAGGTCTGCCAGTCCAGGTCGACCTTGCCCGTCGTGGCGTTCCAGGAGAACCGGGCGCGGTTCGGGTTCTTGGTGATCGACAGGTAGAACGAGGCGTAGGTCTCGATCCCGGTCGGCAGCGGCGCGACCTCGGCGAACGCGCCGCCGGCGGCCCAGTTGTCGATGCCGGAGCAGGGAATGGCCGACTGGAGCTTGCCGGTCGGGTCCCACAGGTGGTTGGCACGGCCGCACATGACGTTGCCGTTGTCGCCCCAGCCCTTGCCGACCTCGTCGTTCAGGTTGGGCAGCGCACCGGTGGCCTTCAGCTTGACCAGCAGCTTGCTGGTGCCGACACTGCCGGCGGCGAAGAACACCCGGTCCGCGGTCACGGTCTTGGTGGCCGTGGTGTCACCGCTGGTGTTGATCTGGTCGATGACGACCGTGTAGCCGCCGCCGGCCGCCGGGGCGACCGAGGTGACCTTGTGCAGCGGCGAGATGGCGACCTTCCCGGTGGCCCTGGCCCGGGCGAGGTAGGTCTGCTGCAGTGATTTCTTGCCGTGGTTGTTGCCGTAGAGGATCTCCCCGGCCAGCGCCGACTTGGTGACGGTTCCGGCCGCCTCCCGCTCCATGTAGTCCCAGTCGTACACGTCGGGCACGAAGACGAACGGGAAGCCGGAACGCTGGGCGTGCTTACGGCCGACCCGGGCGTACTGGTAGCAGGCGGCGGAGTCGAACCAGGCCGGGTCGACGGTGCCGACCCCGAGCTCGGCGTTGGCGCGCGGGTAGTAGATGTCGTACATCTCGTCGGCGTTCACCGACGGGAGGACGGCGCCGAAGTTCTCGCGCCTGGGGGTGACCGCCATGCCTCCGTTGACCAGCGAACCGCCTCCGACACCGCGGCCCTGGTAGACCGTGATGCCGCCGAAGTCCTCGGCGTCCAGGATCCCGGTGTAGCGGGAGATGTTCCTGTCGATCGGGAAGCCGAGGAAGTAGTTGAGGGGCGCCTTGGTCCTGGTCCGCAGCCAGTAGGACCGGTGGTCCGGCTCCAGCGTGTTGCAGAAGATCTTGCCGTCGGGGCCGGGGGTGTCCCAGGCCATGCCCATCTCGATCATGTGCACGTCGACGCCCGCCTGGGCGAGACGCAGGGCGGCGACGGAGCCGCCGTATCCGGTGCCGATCACCAGGGCCGGGACGTGGGCCCCGGTGGCGATCGGAGCGGCCGCGGGGACGGTCTCCGCGCGGGCCGCGGGGACGCGGCCCGTGAGGGCCACGACTCCCAGGATGGAGCCGGTTCCGGTGATGAACCCACGGCGTGAGACGCCGGTCGAGCCGGTAACGCCCGAGGTGTTGTCCCTCATGTCGCGTTCCTCACTCTCATTGAAATGAGAACGGGTCCTACATGTTGCTCGCACGATCAGTCACCGCACACCCATGAGTGACTTTGTGTTCGGTCGCATGCCTGGCGCGCCGGGTCATGGCGCGTCCGTCCGCCTGGCGGAGGGCGATGGGCCGCCGGTCAGCATGCACACGGTGTCGAGGCCCAGCACGTGGTTGAGCCGGCCGAAGGTCAGCCAGGAACCGAGGCTCATGCTGAGCTCCACGATCTCGGACTGGCTGTAGTGCGCGGTCATCCGGGTCCAGAACTCGTCGTCGAGGCCGTGGTGATCCAGTGCGTACCGCTCGGCGTACTCGGCGGCCAGCCGGGTGCGGTCGTCGAAGGCGTCGGTGGTGCGCCAGTGGGTCACCGCGTCGGCGAAGTCCTCCTCGACCTTCCGCCCGTCCCGTTCGGTCCGCCAGTCGAGGCAGAAGGCACACCCGTTGATCTGCGCGATCCGCAGCCGTGCGGCCTCGAACTCACGGAGTCCGAGGGTCGTGTGGGCGTACACCGACAGTGAGAATTTCGAGGCGGCGATCCCGATGCCGGGGACCATCTCACCCCACACGTACTCGATCGCGTCCTTTCCCTCGGGGATGTCGATGTTCATGGTTGCTTCCTTCCGAGCCTGCCGACTGCGGGGCGCAGCGGGACGTCGAGCGCGTCGTAGAGTCCTGGTCCGGCGTCCACGAGCCAGTCGATGGCGTTCACCAGCCGGCCGACCGCGGTGGCGTTCCCGCCCGCGGACCGGTTGCCGTCCTCGTCGGTGGCCTCGACCGTGACCTCGATGCGCGGGCGGCCCTCGATGATCACCCGGTGCGCCCCGTCGCCGTCGGGCGGCGCCGGCCAGTCCGGCGCGCAGGAGGGGTGGATGCGGGTGACGTGCTCGATGACGATGCGAGGTTCACCCTCGACGATGCCCTGCACCTCGAAGCGGACCGCGCCCTGGGTGCCGGCCTCGAACTCCCCCATCGTCCTGGTGCTCACCGTGGTGTCGAGCGGGCGCCGATCAAGGGTCTCGCGGATCTCGTCGAGTTCGACGCCGAGGGCCCTGGCCATCAGCCGCACCTGCCCGCCCCACACCATGGTCGGGACCGTCGGCGCGGTCATCGGCGGCTCGTAGTCCATCGGCTGGCCCATGCCGACCAGGTAGCGGACCGAGTCGGGCTGGTCGTAGGTGGAGTAGTCGAAGATCTCCTGGCAGCGGATCACCTCTACGGTGGTGCCGAGCCCGCTGATCAGCAGCGGCAGCACGTCGTTGCCCCAGCCGGGGTCGACGCCGGAGACGAACAGCGAGCCGCCGCCCTCCGCGATGGCGGCCAGCACCGGCTCCCGCAGCTCCGGCGGGGCGTTGCGCTGGTCGTAGAGCGCGTACATCGAGGGGGTGACGACCACGGCTCCGGCCCGGATCGCCCTGATGATGTCGGCGAGGGCCTCGTCGGGGCGGATGTCGCCGGAGGCCGCGTACACCACCGCCTGGGGACCGGTGGCCAGCACCGCGTCGATGTCGTCGGTCGCCGCGACCCCCAGATCGCGGCCCAGCCCGCCCAGGTCGCCCGCGTCGCGGCCGACCTTGTCGGGGTTGTGGACGAGCACGGCCGCGAGTTTCAGCGCCGGATGGGCCTCGACGGCACGGATGGCCGCGCGGCCGACGTTGCCGGTGCCCCAGACAATCGTGGACCTCATGGCCGGAGCGTAGCAAGCGCTTGGTTCAGCGTATAGTGCCGCCGCGATCCCGTACGGCCGCTCCCGAACCCCGGCCGGCTCTCACCCCCCGGACCCGGCCGGTCCTCACGCCCCCTCCCCCTCCTCCGCGCGACGCGACGGATCCGCGGGCCAGTTCTCCAGCATGACGTGGAGGCCGTCGAGCGCCCGCTCCCAGGACCTCTGCACATCGCGGGAGTGACGGAACCCGCCGTTGGCCTCCAGGGTGATGTAGCCGTGGAAGGCGCTGCGCAGCAGGCGGCCCGCGTCGGTCAGGTCCGGCTCGACCAGCTTGTACGCGCGCAGCATCGCATGGGTGAGCTCGACGGTGCGGACGTGGACGGGGGACGCGGCGAGGACCGCGGGATCCAGCTGGACCGCCTGGGTCGCCGCGTAGCGGCCGGGGTGGGCCAGCGCGTACTCCCGGTAGGCGTTGGCGAACGCGACCATGGCCTCCTTCCCGGCCCGGCCCGCGACCCCCGCCGCGATACGGTCGGCGAGCTCGCCCGCGGCCAGCAGCGCGACCCGTTCCCGCAGATCCTGAAGATTCTTGACATGCGAGTACAGGCTCGGGTCCTTGACCCCGAAGATCCGCGCCAGCGCGGACACGGTGATGTTCTCGAACCCGACGGCGTCCGCCAGATCCGCGGCCGCCTCCGTCACCCGCTCCGCCGTCAGCCCCGCACGAGCCATCCGCCGACCTTCCCGCTTACCTAGACCCATTAACCAATTGCTTAACGTACGTAGGGAAGTGTAGCGTTCCGCGCCATGAAAGCAGTAAATGAGCAGGAGATCCGCGCGTCGTTCGCCAACTGCTCCAAAGGGGAGGCCAAGCGGCTGGCACTGCCCCGGGACCTCGCCCAGCAGCCCTGGGACGACCTGGACTTCCTGGGATGGCGCGACCCCGGCGCACCGGATCGCGGCTACCTCGTCACCGAGCGCGGCGACGAGGTCGTCGGCGTGGCGCTACGCCTGTCCGCCCGCCAGCGCGGGCATCTCCACCGCGGCATGTGCTCCCTGTGCCTGACCACACACCCCGGCAGCGGCGTCTCACTGATGACCGCCCGACGAGCGGGCCAGGCCGGCCGCGACAGCAACTCGGTCGGCGTGTACGTGTGCACCGACCTCGCCTGCCCGCTGTACGTGCGCGGCAAGAAGCTCCCGGACCTGGGAGGACGTCTCGAAGAGACCCTGACGGTGGAGGAGCAGATCGATCGCACCAGGGCCAAGCTGTCGGCCTTCCTGGACAAGGTCCTGGCGTGAACCGGGGCGCCCCGGACGGCTCCAGCTCCGGCTCCGGCCCCGACGGGTGCGCGCAGGAACCTGCCGAAACCGCAGAACGGCACCATGAGAAAGAAGAGACACAGTGAAGCACAGCGGATGGGCCGACGAAGGGTTCGGAGCGGTCGCGGACGCATTCTCCCGGAACTTCGCCGAACACGGTGAACTCGGCGCCGCCGTCACCGTGTACGTCGACGGACGCAAGGTCGTGGACCTGTGGGGCGGGATCGCCGACGAGCGCAGCGGCCGGCCCTGGGAGGAGGACACGGTCGTGCCGGTCTTCTCCTGCGCCAAAGGCGTCGTCAGCGTCTGCGCCCACCTCCTGGCACAGGAAGGACGGCTGGACCTCGACGCTCCGGTGAGCCGGTACTGGCCGGAGTTCGCGCAGCGCGGCAAGGAGACGATCACACCACGCATGGTGCTCGGACACCGCGCCGGACTCCCCGTCCTCGACCGCACACCGAGCTTCGAGGAGATCGTCGAGTGGACGCCGGTGGTCCGCGCCATCGAGGAACAGGAGCCACTGTGGGAGCCGGGCGCCGCCCACGAATACCACGGCCATGTCTTCGGCTTCCTCATCGGTGAGGTGATCCGGCGGATCACCGGGCTCACCCCGGGCGCGTACTTCCGCGGGGCCGTCGGCGACGGACTGGGACTGAGGACCTGGATCGGCCTGCCGCAGGAGGAGACCGGACGGCTGGCCCGGCTCGTCGAGGCCGCGGGACGGCCCGCGATGCCCGGCCCCGAATCGCTGATCATGCGC
>NZ_JBSFPS010000200.1:0-19409 GCF_053588315.1 Streptosporangium sp. NPDC003464
GCTACTCCTGCGGCCACCGGTCCTTGGGCAGCACGTATGTGCCTCGGCCGGGGATGGGGTTGATGTATCCCTCATTGGCGAGCTTGGTGGTGGCCGCGGGCGGACCCGAGGGCCGGTCGGAGATCCTGCCCTTCTACGTCTACAGCACCGCCCTGCGCGGCGGGCAGCTCGGCTTCGGCGCCGCCGTCTCCTTCCTCATCCTCCTGATCAACCTCGTCTTCGCCCTGGCCTACCTGCGCCTGCTGCGCGACCGGCGGGAGGTCTCCGGGTGAACCTCGTCGGGCACGTGCTGGGCCGGCTCGCCTCGGCCGCCTTCCTCGCGGTCGTCGTCGCCTTCTTCGCGCTGCCGATGCTCTGGCTGGCCTCGGCGCCCTTCGACGCGCACCCCTCCGTCACGGTGTCGCCGCCGGAGTTCACGCTGGACAACTTCCGCGCCATCCTCGACAACCCCTACGCGCTCGGCTCCATCGGCAACTCCGTGATCCAGGCGGGCGGCGCGGCGGTCACCGTGGTCGTCCTGGCCGCGCTGGCCGCCTACGCCCTGTCCCGGGTCCGGGTGCCCGGCCGCGACGCCCTGCTGTACGTGCTGCTGCTGCTCTCGTCGGTCGTCACGGGCACCGCCGCGATGGTGCCGATCTTCGAGCTGGCCACCCGGCTCGGCCTCGTCGACACCCACCTCGGGGTCGTCCTCGTCGTCTCCGGCGGCCTGCTCCCGGCGGCGATCTTCATCCTCAAGGACTTCATGGACGCCACCCCCACCTCCTACGAGGAGTCCGCGCGGGTCTTCGGCGCCTCCCCGCTGCAGATCCTGCGGCACATCGTGGTCCCCCTCGTACGGCCGGGCCTGGCCACGGTCGCGGTGTGGGCGGTGGCCAGCGTGTGGGGTGGCTTCCTGATGCAGTACATCCTGCTGCGCGACCCCGGCAAGTCCCCCAGCGCGGTCGTCCTCTACACCCTCTACACCGAGGGCGGCCAGCCCGACCTCGCCCTCATCTCGACGTTCTCACTGCTCTACTCGCTGCCGGTGGTACTGATGTATCTGTTCGTCAGCAGCAGGTACGGCTTCCGCTTCCATGGAGGGATCAAGCGGTGATCTCCGTGCAGGGTCTGACCAAGGTGTTCCCCGGGGGAGCGCGGGCGCTCGACTCCCTCGACCTCGACGTCGGGGAGGGGGAGTTCTTCGCGCTGCTGGGCCCGTCGGGCTGCGGCAAGACCACGCTGCTGCGGAGCATCGCCGGCCTGGAGACCCCCACCTCCGGAAGGATCGCCATCGGCGGGAGCGACGTGACGGCGCTGCCGCCCGGCCGCCGCGACGTCGCCATGGTCTTCCAGGACTACGCCCTCTTCCCCCACATGGACGTCACCGCCAACATCGCCTACCCTCTGCGGATCAAGAAGACGCCCCGCGCCCGGCGGGAGGCCAGGGCCGCCGAGGTCGCCGCCAGGCTCAGCCTGACCGAGCTGCTCGGCAGGCGTCCCGGGCAGCTGTCGGGCGGCCAGCAGCAGCGGGTCGCGCTCGCCCGGGCCATCGCCTGCCGTCCCCGGGCCTTCCTGTTCGACGAGCCCCTGTCCAACCTCGACGCCCGGCTCCGCCTGGAGGCCCGCACCTTCCTCAAGCGCCTGCAGGACGAGCTCGGCGTCACCACCGTGTTCGTCACCCACGACCAGAGCGAGGCCCTCGCCCTGGCCCACCGGATCGCGGTGATGGACGCCGGGCGGATCGCCCAGGTCGGCACCCCGGCCGAGATCTTCCACCGGCCCGCCACCACCTTCGTCGCCTCCTTCATCGGCGCCACCCCGATGAACCTGCTGCCCGGCGAGGCCGGCGGCGGCGCGCTCCACGTGGCGGGGGCGGTGCTGCCCGCGCCCGAGGGGCTGCCCGACGGCGAGCGGGTCGTGTACGGCGTGCGCCCGGAGTACACCGACCTGTCGGCCACCAGGAGGGACGACGGGTTCGCCGGGGAGGTCGCCGTGCTGGAGAACCTCGGCACCGCGACCCTCGTCACCCTGGAGGGCGCCGGCCACCTCGTCCAGGCCGTCGTCCCCGAAGGTCACGAGCCCGCCGTCGGCGCGGCCGCCTGGGCGGTCCCCCGGCGCGGGCGCGCCCTGGTCTACCGCGACGACCGACTGGCCGGGCAGGCATGAGGGCGCTGCGCGTCACCGGCCGGTGGACGTTGGAGGACCGGCTGGCCGCCCCCGTCCACGACGTCCCGTTCGAGCTGCCCGCCGACGCCCGGGGCTTCACCGTCCGGCTGTCCTACGACCGCTCGGCGGGTGTGCTGGACCTCGGCTGCCACGGGCCGCTGGGCTTCCGCGGCTGGTCCGGCGGCGCCCGCTCCGAATACACGATCACCCCCGCCTGGGCCACCCCCGGCTACCTGTCCGGCGAGCCCGAGCCCGGCCTCTGGCGGGTCCTCCTCGGCCTCCACCGCGTCCCGCCGGGCGGCCTGCCGTACGAGCTGAGGGTCATCCCGCACCTGTCCCCACCCCTCACCCCGCCCGCCCGGCCCGGCCTGCGGCCCCCTCCCCCGCCCCGCGAGCCGGCCGCGACCCGGCGCGGCCTGCCCTCGCTCGGCGGGCTGCGCTGGCTGGCCGGGGACCTGCACGCCCACACCGTCCACTCCGACGGCTCGCTCAGCGTCTCCGAGCTGGCCTGCCTGGCCGCCGACCGGGGCCTGGACTTCCTCGCGGTCACCGACCACAACACCGTCAGCCACCACGCCGAGCTGCCCGCCGCCGCCACCTTCGCCTCCATCACCCTCGTCCCCGGCCAGGAGGTCACCACCGATCTCGGCCACGCCAACGCCTTCGGCGACATCGGCTGGATCGACTTCCGCCAGAGCCCGGACCGGTGGGCCCAGGAGGTGCGCGACAGGGGCGGGGTGCTGTCGATCAACCACCCCGTCGCCGGCGACTGCGCCTGGCGCCACCCCATGACCGCGCGGCCGCCCGCCGTCGAGGTGTGGCACTGGAGCTGGTGGGACCGGACCTGGGGCGCGCCGCTGGCCTGGACCCAGGTCTGGTCGGCGGGGGCGGCGATGGTCGGCGGCAGCGACTACCACCGGCCCGAGGAGGGCCATCCGCCCGGCGACCCCACCACCTGGGTGCTCGGCGGCGACCCCCTGGAGGGGCTGCGCGCCGGCGCCACCGCCGTGTCCGCCACCCCCGACGGGCCGCTGCTGCTCCGCCACGGCGACGACTTCCTGATCGTCGGCGGCGACGGGCTGGTGCTGTGGGGGCCGGACATGCGGCGGGCCGTCGTCGGCGACCGGGTCACCGTCCCGGCCCGGCCCGGCCCCCACCGGCTGGAGACCTTCCGCAACGAGGTGATGGCACTGTGCACGTGAGGATCGCGGTCGCCGGACTCGGCGTCGCCGCGCAGGTCATATACCTGCCCCTGCTGGCCAGGCGCCGGGAGCTGTTCGAGGTGACCGACGTGTGCGACCTCGACCCCGCGCAGGCGGAGTCCGTCGGGCGGCGGCTCGGGGCGCGCTGGTGCGCCGACCCCATGGCGATGCTCGACCGGGGCGGCTTCGACGCGCTCGTCGTGCTCACCGCCGGAACCCACGGGGCCCTCGTCGCCGCCGCCCTGGAGCGCGGCCTCGCCGTACTGTGCGAGAAGCCCCTGGCCTACAGCCAGGCCGAGGCGCGCGCGCTGAAGAACGAGACGCGGCTGATGGTGGGCTACATGAAACAGTACGACCCGGCCGTGCGGCGGGCGGTGGCGCTCCTGGAGGGGCGCACCGTCCGGCACCTGGACGTCACCGTGCTGCACCCCACCGGCGAGGCCCAGCTCGCCTTCGCCCGCGTCCGGCCCTCGCGGCCGTCCCCGGCGGCCCTCGGACCGTGGATCAGGGCCGACGAGGAGGCCCTGGACACCGCCCTCGGGGCCGCGCCCGCACCGATCAGGTCGCTGTATTCGGGGGTCGTGCTCGGCAGCCTCTGCCACGACCTCGCGCTCATGCGCACCTTCAGCGGCCCGCCCTCCACCGTCGAGCACACCGCCGTGTGGGAGGGGCCCTCCATCGAGGTCGGCGGAGCCCTGCGGCAGGGCCGCTACAGCCTGCGCTGGCACTACCTGCCCGGCCACCCCGCCTACCGGGAGACCGTCAGCGTCCACCACGAGGAGGGCACGCTGGAGCTGGTCTTCCCCTCCCCCTATCTGATGAACGCCCCCACGGTCCTGACCGCCAGCTCCCTGGACGGGACGACAGAGGTCAGGACCGTCCACCGCGACGTGTCCGAGGCGTTCGAACGCCAGCTCGAGGCCTTCCACGCCCTCGCCACCGAGGGCACCGCCCCGCTCACCGGACTCGCCGGCGGCCTGGCCGACATCGTGACAGCCCAGAGAATCATCAGGTCGGTCGCCGGACCGGCGATCGGAGGCGAGGCGCATGACGCCTGACATCGTGGTCGTCCCGCACACCCACTGGGACCGCGAGTGGTACCTGCCGTTCCAGCGGTTCCGGCTCGGCCTGGTCCGCATGCTCGACGAGGTCCTCGACACCATGGCCGCCGACCCCGACTACCGGTTCACCATGGACGGCCAGCTCGCCGCCCTGGAGGACTATCTGGAGATCCGCCCCGAACGGCTCCCCGAGGTGAGGGGGCTCATCGCGCAGGGCCGCTTCGCCGCCGGACCGTGGCTCATCCTCGCCGACGAGTTCCTCTGCGCCGGGGAGACGCTGATCCGCAACCTCGAGTACGGCATGCGCGGCGCCGCCGAGCTCGGCGGCGTCATGCGGGTCGGGTATCTGCCCGACCAGTTCGGGCACTGCGCCCAGATGCCGCAGATCCTGCGCCAGGCCGGCCTCGGACACGCCTGCCTGTGGCGCGGCGTGCCCGCCTCCGTCGACCGCGACGCCTTCGCCTGGGTCGGCGCCGACGGCACCGCGATCCGCACCCAGTATCTCCCCGGCGGGTACGGCAACGCCGTCGCCCTGTTCAGCGGCCCTCCGGAGGCGCTCGCCGACCGCCTCGCCGCCTTCACCGAGACCATGCGCCCCTGGCGTCCCACCGGCCCCCTGCTGGCCATGTACGGCGCCGACCACAGCGCCCCGGCCGCCGACATCACCGCCGCCGGGCTGCGCGTCGCGACCCTCCACGACTACGTCACCGCCCAGGACCCCGCCGTCACGGGCCTGCCGGCCGTCCACGGCGAGCTGCGCTCCCACGCCCGGGCCAACATCCTGCCCGGCGTCCTCTCGGCCCGAATGCCCGCCAAACAGGCCATGGCCCGCGCCGAGCGCGTCGTCACCCGCTACGCCGAACCCCTGGCGGCGCTCTGGCTGCCCGGCAGCACGGCCGCCTCGAAACTGCTCGACATGGCCTGGCGCCGCCTCATCGCCTGCAGCGGCCACGACTCCATCACCGGCTGCGGCGCCGACGAGACCGCCCAGCAGGTCGCCGCCCGCATCGCCGAGGCCGAGCAGATCGGCCAGGCCGTCGTCGACATGGTCAGCGCCTCCCTCGCCGACCGGGCCGGCCGCGACGACCTCGTGGTCGTCAACCCCTCGCCCTTCCCGCGCACCGCCCTGGTCCTGGCCGACCTGCCCGACAGCCGCGCCGCCCTGTCAGCCCCGGACGGCGGCCGGGTGCCGTCACAGCGGCTGGAGCTGGCCCCCACCCTCCTCGACGAGACCGTCATGGACGACCTCACCCGGCTCCTCGGCCGGGTTCACGAGCGCGAGCTGTTCGGCCTGCAGATCGTCTCCTGGTCCGCCTCCGCGGAAGGACTCCCGGAGGGCCCCGCGGCCGGCTCCGTGGACGGACCCGTGGGCCCCGGCGCGGACGGGCCGGCAGGCCGCTCCACGGACGCCTCCGGGAACGTCTTCACCGTCGTCGTCGGCCGCCACGCCACCTCCGGCTACGACTACGCCGACCTCCGGGCCGCGGTGCTGCGCAGCGCCGCGGCCCGGCCGGGCCCCTGGCGGGTGCGCACCCTCGCCGAGCCCGTCGTCACCGTCGCCGCCCACGTCACCGTCGCGCCGCTGGGCCGTACCGTGCTGACCTCCGCACCCGCGCGGGCCGCCGCGGCCGACCCGCCCGGCTGGGAGCGCCCGGCCGACGGCACGCTCGACAACGGCCTGCTCCGCGTCACCGTCGCCGCCGACGGGACCCTGTCGCTGTCGTCGGCCGGCGCCGAGGCCCACGGCGTGGGCCGCGTCGTCGACGGCGGCGACGCCGGCGACACCTACAACCACGCCCCGCCCCACACCGACGCCCTCGTCGACACCCCCGTCAGGGTCGAGGTGGAGAGCGTCTGCGCCGGGCCGCTGGTGTCGGTGCTGGAGATCCGCCGCGAGTACGCCTGGCCGGCCGGCAGCACGCCGCAGGCCCGCTCGGAGACCACCGAGAACGTCACCGTCACCACCCGGGCCGAGCTCCGGGCGGGCGAACCCTACCTGCGCCTGGAGATCTCCTTCGACAACCGCTGCCGCGACCACCGGGTCCGCTGGCACGCGCCGCTCCCCCGGCCGGCGGCGGAGTCCTTCTCCGAGGGGCAGCTCGCGGTGGTGCGGCGCGGCCTGACGGGTGAGGGCGGCTGCGGCGAGACCCCCCTGCCCACCTTCCCCGCCGAGGGCTTCGTCACCGCCGGCGGCCTGGCGGTCCTGCTGGACCAGGTGACCGAGTACGAGCTGACCGGCGGCGAGCTGGCGCTCACCCTGATCCGCTCGGTGGGGCTGCTGTCGAGGGACCGCAACGCCTACCGCGACGAGCCCGCCGGCCCCCAGCTCCCCACCCCCGCCGCCCAGTGCCCCGGGCCGGTCGCGACGCGCTTGGCCGTACTGCCCCACGCGGGCGCCTGGCACGAGGCGGGACTGCCGCGCCTGGCGGAGGAGTATCGGCACGCGCTGCTGGCCGTGCCGGGGTCGGGCCGCCTCCCCGCCGCCTCCCCGGGCGCGTCCGCCGGGAGCGCCGGCGCGCCCATCGCCGTCGAGGGCGCGGGAGTGGTGCTCACGGCGCTGCGCGAGCGCGGCGACGTGCTGGAGATCCGTCTCGTGGCCGAGCACCCCTCGGCCACCGAGGCCGTCATCCGCGGCCCGTTCGCCACCGCCCGCCACGCCGACGTGCTCGGCGTGGCGGGCGGGCGGTTGGAGGTCGCCGGCGGCGTGGTGCGGCTGCCGCTGCGCCCCTTCGAGATCGCGACCGTTCACCTGACGAGATCGGGCTGAGCGCGTCCCTTCTCACCCTGCGGCATGGCCGGTGATCCCACCGGAGCGTGTCAGGTGGGTGCGGCCGGGCCCCCGACAAGCGGCATGCCCGTCAGACTGTGATTGATTACGGCTGAAATTCGGTGTGCGAACTGGCGCTTATGTATTTCGGACAGTATTCGTCCCTTCGGAAACCCCGGGCCGCGCCCGGAGAGTCTTCCCCCGCCCAGCCCTCCGTTTACGGCGGTCCGAGGTGGAGCCCCTTCGGGAAGTGCTCCTCGCAATGGCGGGCGCGGCCGTCCGCCATCCGCGTGCCGGCCCGGACCCGGCGACCGGCCCGCGGCCGGGACGGGTTTCCGGACTGACCGTTGAATCCACCTCACCCCTGACCGTTTATCCGGGCCCGTTTTCTACTCGCCGCCCTTTTGGACGTAACTCCTCACGAACTCCTCGGCGTTCTCCTCAAGGACCTCGTCGATCTCGTCGAGGATCGAGTCGACGTCGTCCGAGAGCTTCTCGTTGCGCTCCTGGACGTCGGAGGTGTCCACCGTGGTGGTCTCCTCCACGTCCTTGTCGCTCCGGCTGCCGTGCTTCTGCCCGCCGGTCTCCTTGCTCGCCATCTGTGGCACCTCCGCTTGGGGGACGCTTGTGCTTCATATCTTCCCCGAACCGGGAGACATTTCGCGCGGATCGTCCCGCGATCTTCGCGAGAACACGTCGCGGCCGCTCCGAGGTCCTGCCTGTCAGAGAACCCGCTACCGCCCCTCCGAGGCAAATCCTTCCCCACTTGACTGGATAGTGGTCCTATCCAATAATTGGCTAGCGTAGCTATCCAATGGAAGGACCCCCATGTCACCCGCATCGCTGAGCACCGCCGGAGTGCTCCTGATCACCG
Organism: Streptosporangium sp. NPDC003464; assembly: GCF_053588315.1. Taxonomy (NCBI): domain Bacteria; kingdom Bacillati; phylum Actinomycetota; class Actinomycetes; order Streptosporangiales; family Streptosporangiaceae; genus Streptosporangium; species Streptosporangium sp. NPDC003464. Next base: position 8,050 of record NZ_JBSFPS010000200.1, read on the forward strand.
TTCCCACCATCGCCTTCGGCGGCGTCTCCCTGCTCGCGCACATCATGCGCGGCATCCCCGGCTACCTGGACAACCCGGTACGGCGGGGCCTGTGGCGGGCCGGGCACGCGCACGCGGGCATCCTGGTGCTCTTCGCGCTCGTCGCGATGGTCTACGTCGACCAGGCCGACCTGTCCGACGGCCTGAAGACCCTCACCCGCATCCTGGTCGTCGCGGCACCGATCCTGATGCCGATCGGCTTCTTCCTGTCAGTCGTCCGCCCCTCCGACACCAAGCCGAACAGGCTGATCTGGCTGACGGTCCTGGGCGGGGTGTCCCTGGGTGCCGGGACGTTGCTGCTGGGCATCGGCCTCGTCTGACCGCCTTTACTATGTAGATTCGTATATTTCCGTGTTCTTACTGACACGCCCGGACCGCTCCGGTTAGGCCCGAGAGGGGCGAAACTGCGATCATTGGCAGGTGAGCACCATCGTCGCCAGCCGGTACAAACTCGTCTCCCCCGTCGGCCGTGGAGCGACCGGCGTCGTCTGGCGCGCCTACGACCTGCTGCTGGAACGAGAGGTGGCGCTCAAGGAGATCGTCCTCCCACCCGGCCCCGAGGCGGCCGAGCGGCGGCGCCTGGTGGTGCGCGAGGCGCGGATGGCGGCGCGGCTGAGCCACCGGGGCATCGTCACGGTGCACAACCTGGCCGAGGAGGCCGAGCGGCTCTGGATCATCATGGAGTTCCTGGAGGCGCTGACCCTGCACGACACGCTGGTCCAGGCCGGGCCGCTCCCGGCGGACCTGGTGGCCGCGATGGGCCGCCGCCTGCTGGAGGCGCTGCGGCACGCGCACGACGGCGGGGTGATCCACCGCGACATCAAACCGGCCAACATCATGCTGACCGGCGACCGGGTGGTGCTGGCCGACTTCGGCTTCGCCGCGCCCGAGGGGGCGACCAACACCTCGATGCGGGGCACGCCGGCGTTCATCGCGCCGGAGGCGCTGCACGGCCGGGGCGGCACCCGTGAGGCGGACATGTGGTCGTTCGGGGCGACCCTCTACATGGCGGTGGAGGGCCGGACCCCGTTCCGCACGGTCAACTCGATGGCCGCTCTGGTGGAGGCGCTGCGGGAGCCGGCGCGCGCGCCGCGCCGGGCGGGCCCCCTGGAGCCGGTCCTGCGCGGGCTGCTGCGCAAGGACCCCAGGGCGCGGCTGAGCGCCGAGCAGACCTCGGCCATGCTGGCCAACGTGGCCGTCCCGGCGCGGCCTGGTCTGGTGCGGCCGGACAGCGCGGCCTGACCCGGTGCGGCCCGGCCGCACCGCCGGACCGCACCGATCACCGATTGCCGCCGGAATTAAGAAGGCAATCAAAACTCCGCCGCATCCCTTCAATACTCGGCTATCCGTGCTACTCAATCGTTATGCGCGATCGCCTATGGCGGCGGCGGGGTGCACCGTTCCAGATGTAAACATGAATCAGCTGAGGGGCCCGGCTTCTACTGCAACGGATGGTTCATGGGAACGGGAACGGGAAAGACACGGCTACTGGGTGGCCGTTATCAGCTGATTTCACCGATCGGGCGGGACGGCGTGGGCATCATGTGGCGCGCCCACGATTCACGGCTCCGCCGGAATGTGGCCATCAAGGAAATTCAGCCACTGTTCCGGGAACACGGGGCGGACCTGCAGGAGGCGCGACACAGGGCGCTGCGCGAGGCGCGCTCGGCCGGGCGGCTGAACCACCCGGCGGTGGTCTCGGTGCACGATCTGCTGGAGGAGGGCGGGCGGCTCTGGATCGTGATGGAGCTGCTGGAGGCCCTCACGCTGAAGGAGACCGTGCGGCACCTGGGCCACCTGCCGGTCCACTGGGCGGCCTGGATCGGCTTCCAGCTGCTGTCGGGACTACGGCACGCCCACGGGGCGGGTGTGCTGCACCGCGACATCAACCCGGGCAACATCCTGCTGACCGGCGACCGGGTGGTGCTGTCGGACTTCGGGATCGCGGCGCTGAGCGGGGAGGCGAGCGCGTCGACGACCGTGCCGATCGGCTGCGCGCCCGGCTACCTGGCGCCGGAGCGGCTGTGGGGCAGGCCGGCGACCCCGGCGGCCGATCTGTGGTCGTTCGGGGCGAGCCTGTATTTCGCGGTGGAGGGGCGCGCGCCGTATCCCGGCTCCGACTCCCCGGCGGTGCTGGGCACGGCGATGACCAGGAATCCGGACCCGCCGACGAAGGCCGGACCGCTCCGGGCGGTCCTGGAGGGGCTGCTCCGGCGCGATCCGGCGGCCCGCATGAGCGCCGGGCAGGCCGCGCGCCTGCTGTCGGAGGTCCTCCGGCTGGAGGGGGTGGCGGTCGCGTCTCCGAGGTTGCCCACGGCCCGGCCCCAGCACTTCACATCGTAGATCAGCCTGCCCTCGCGAGAGACGCGCGACCGGGGCCGGCCGGGGCCGGCCCGCCCGAGGAGGGACCGGGCGCTAGCGGCACGCCGCCACGAACCGGGCGGCCAGGTGGGGGCCGCCGGCCCAGTGCAGGTGCAGGTAGGAGGCGATCACCCGGCCGTCGGCGAACCCGTCGCCGCCGCCCCGCCAGCGGAACAGGGGCCGCTCCGGCACGGGCCGGACGGTGGTGCGGTGGAACTCGTGACCGCGGTACCGCTCACCCTCCCTGGTCAGCACCGAGTCCCGGACGGCCACCGCGTCCCGGTATCCGAGGGTGAGCGCGCCGGTCATCCCGGCCTCGACGTCCAGGACCCCGCACATCGGCCTGCCGTCCAGCTCCCGGGCGAGATACAGCAGGCCCGCGCACTCGGCTGAGATCGGCCCGTCGAAGGCGGCGACCTCCTTGCGCAGCGGCTCGTTGGCCGACAGCTCGGCCGCGTAGACCTCGGGGAAACCGCCGCCGATGACGATCCCCCGGCTCCCCTCGGGCAGGGCCTCGTCGGTGAGGGGGTCGAAGGTGACGACCTCCGCTCCGGCGGCCGTCAGGAGCTCGGCCTGTTCGGTGTAGCCGAAGGTGAACGCCTGGCCGCCGGCGACCGCGATCCTCGTCGTGGCCGGCGCGGTCCCTGTGGCCGCCGTCCCCGGTGCGTCCGCCGCGACGGGCCCTGCCGGGCCGGGGCTCCACGGGCGGGCGCGCAGCGGCGGCGCGGTGCGCGCCAGCCGTACCAGCTCCTCCAGGTCGCAGGAGCCGGCGACGAGGGCGGCGACGGCGTCGACGGCCTGGGTGGCCTGCGTCCGGCGTTCGGCGGCGGGGACGAGGCCGAGATGCCGGGAGGGGACGGAGACGGCGTCGCTGCGGCGGATCGCGCCCAGCACCGGGACACCGCTCTCGGCGAGGGCCTCGCGGCAGAGGTCCTCGTGCCGGGCCGAGCCGATCCGGTTGAGGATCACCCCGCCGAACCTGAGCCGGGTGTCGTAGGAGGCGAACCCGTGCACGAGCGCGGCCACGGACCGGCTCTGTTTCGCCGCGTCCACGACCAGGACCACGGGGGCGTCGAGCAGCCTGGCGACGTGCGCGGTGGAGGCGTATTCGCTCGCGCCCGCCCCGTCGTACAGGCCCATCACCCCCTCGACCACCGCGAGGTCGGCCCCGGCCGCGCCGTGCAGGAACAGCGGGGCGACGAGCTCCTCCCCCACCAGCCACGGGTCGAGGTTGCGCCCGGGGCGGCCGGTGGCCACGGCGTGGTATCCGGGATCGATGTAGTCGGGCCCCACCTTGTGCGGGGAGACCGCCATCCCCCGGCGGGCCAGCGCGGCCATCAGGCCGGTGGCCACGGTGGTCTTCCCGGCCCCCGAGGCCGGGGCGGCGATGACCAGGCGGGCTACCATTCGATGCCCTTCTGGCCTTTCTGCCCGGCGTCCATGGGGTGCTTGACCTTGCCCATCTCCGTCACCAGGTCGGCGGCGGCGACCAGGCGCGGGTCGGCGTCGCGTCCGGTGACGACGACGTGCTGGCCGCCGGGCCGCCGGGCCAGGGTGTCGACCACCTCGCCGGCGTCGATCCAGCCCCACTTCATCGGATAGGTGAACTCGTCGAGCACGTACAGGCGAAACGTCTCGGCGGCGAGGTCGCGCTTGATCTGTTCCCAGCCCTCGCGGGCGTCGGCGGCGTGGTCCTCCTCGGTGCCGGGCCGCTGGATCCAGGACCAGCCCTCCCCCATCTTGTGCCAGGAGACCGGCCCGCCCTCCCCCGAGTCGCCGAGCACCCGCAGGGCGCGCTCCTCGCCGATGCGCCATTTGGCGGACTTGACGAACTGGAACACCCCGATCGGCCAGCCCTGGTTCCAGGCGCGCAGGGCCAGGCCGAAGGCGGCGGTGGACTTGCCCTTGCCGGGGCCGGTGTGCACGATCAGCAGCGGCCGGGTACGGCGCTGCCGGGTGGTCAGGCCGTCGTCGGGCACGCTGACCGGTCTGCCCTGAGGCATCGTTGATCACCTTTCATCGTCGTGCGGGCGCCGTCACGCGGCGCTCCGGCGCTCACGGATCATCCCGGCGAGGTCGGTGAGGTCGTCCAGGCGCACGGTCTCGGCGCCCATCCGCTCCGCCAGGGAGCGGGCCAGGCCGAGGCGGACGTGCCCGCCCTCGCAGTCCACCACCACGCCCGTCACCCCGGCCAGCAGCCCGGCGGCGCGGTGGGAGTCCTCGACGGTGCCGGAGGTGGCCCGCCCGTCGGTGACCAGGACCACCAGCGGACGTCTGGCCGGGTCGCGCAGGCGCTCCACCCGCAGCACCTCGGCGGCCCGCAGCAGCCCCGCGGCGAGGGGCGTGCGCCCGCCGGTGGGCAGCTCGCGCAGCCGGGCGGCGCCCGCCTCGACAGAGGAGGTGGGCGGCAGCACGAGGTCGGCGCGGCTGCCGCGGAAGGTGACCAGCCCGACCTTGTCGCGCCGCTGGTAGGCGTCGAGCAGCAGGCCCAGTACGGCCGTCTTGACCGCGCGCATGCGCTGCCGGGCGGCCATGGACCCGCTCGCGTCCACGACGAACAGCACCAGGTTGCCCTCGCGGCCCTCGCGGACGGCCTCCCTGAGGTCGTCGCGCCGCAGCAGCAGGCCGGGCCCGTTCCGGCCCCGGCTGATCTGGTACGGCGCGGCCGCGCCGACGGTCGCCTTCAGGTGCAGGGAGGCGGGGCGGCCCCGGGGGACCCGGGCGCCGGTGGTCCGGCCGAGGGGGGTCGTGGCCCGTGACCGCCGTCCGGGGGCGCCGGCTCCCACGCCGGGGACGGTGAACAGCCTGGCGGGCCGCGCCGGGTCGGCGTCGAAGGCGTCGAAGGTCTGGTCGCGGCGGGCGTCCCCGGCCGCCGGCCCCGGACCGGCGGCCGGCGACGGGTCGCCGGGCCGCGCGGTGCCGGCGGCCGGAGCGCCGGGCTGGGCGTGGTCGGCACCGGCGGCGTCCCGGCCGGAGCGGTCCGCCGGGCCGTCCTCCCCGCGGCCGTCGTCCACCGAGGCGTCCCGGCCGGGGCCGTCCCCCGCGGGATCCCCCTCCCCCGGGCCGTCCCCGCCGGAGCCGTCTGAGCCGTCTGAGCCGCCGGGGTCCGGGCCGTCCGGATCGTCGTCGGGGCCGTCGGGGAACCGGTCGAGGATCTCCTCCAGTTTGGACTCGTCCAGGCCGGGGGCGTCGAAGGGGTCGCGGCGGCGGCGGTGCGGGAGGGCGAGCCTGGCGGCCTCCCGCACGTCGTCGGCGGTGACGGCGGTACGGCCCTGCCAGGCGGCGTGGGCGATCGCCGCGTTCGCGGTGACCAGGTCGGCCCGGAGGCCGTCCACCTCGAACGCCGCGCAGACCGTGGCGATCTGCCGGAGCGCGGAGTCCGGCAGGACCACCTCCGCCACCCGGGCCCGCGCCTCGGCGATGCGTGCCGCCAGCGCCCGCTCCTGCCCGGACCAGCGGGCGGCGAACGCGGCCGGTCCGGCCTCGAACTCCAGACGCCGCCGCACCACCTCCGCCCGCTGCGACGGCTCCCGCGACGCCCGGACCTCCACGGTCAGCCCGAAACGGTCGAGGAGCTGCGGGCGCAGCTCTCCCTCCTCCGGGTTCATGGTGCCCACCAGCAGGAACCGGGCGGCGTGCCGTACCGACACCCCTTCCCGCTCGACGTAGCAGGTGCCGAGCGCGGCGGCGTCGAGCAGCAGGTCGACCAGGTGGTCGTGGAGCAGGTTGACCTCGTCGACGTAGAGGACGCCCCGGTGGGCGGCGGCCAGCAGGCCCGGTTCGAACGCCTTCACCCCCTCGGTGAGCGCGCGTTCGAGGTCGAGGGAGCCGGCCAGGCGGTCCTCGGAGGCGCCGACCGGCAGCTCGACCAGGCGCGCGGGCCGCGCGGCCGCCGTCCGGTCCCGGTGCGGCCCGTCCGGGCACTCGGGGTCCGGCGCGGCGGGGTCGCAGGAGAAGCGGCAGCCGTCCACCGCCTCGACGGCGGGCAGGAGCGCCGCCAGCGCCCGCACGATCGTGGACTTGGCGGTCCCCTTCTCGCCCCGGACCAGCACCCCGCCGACGCGGGGGGAGACGGCGTTGAGGATGAGCGCGAGTTTCAGCTCCTCCGACCCCACGATCGCGGTGAAGGGGTAGCGCGGGTCACGCACTTTCGGGATCTCCTTGGATGTCGTCACGCCGGGTAGCTCAGCCGCCAGCGCCCGCCGCGCCCGGTGAGCGCGACACGGGCCAGCGGCGCGACGTCGACGCGCCAGAAGGCGGGGGCGGGGGCGCCGAGGGCGTGGACGACCGCGGCGCGGATGAACGAGGGGTGGGTGATCGCGACGGTCCGGCCGGGGGCCCGGTGGGAGAGCCAGCCGGCCACCCGGCCCAGGAGCCCGGCGACCGACTCCCCTCCGTGGGGCGCGGCGCCGGGGTCGGTGAGCCAGGCGGCGAGGGCCTCGGGTTCGGCGGCCTCGACCTCCTCCAGCGTCCGGCCGCTCCAGCGTCCGTGGTCGCAGTCGGCCAGCAGCGGGTCGGGGTCGATCCGCAGGCCGAGCGCCGTGGCCGTCTGGGTGCAGCGCAGCTCCGCGGCGCAGGCCGCCGGGCCGTGGCCGAAGTGCCCGGCCAGGCCGGCGGCCTGGCGCAGGCCGCGTCCGTCGAGCGATTCGTCGCCCGGGAACGCGGCCCGCACCGTCGCCTGGGTCGAGGCGTGGCAGACCAGCAGCAGCCGCGTGACCCCCGAGGGGGCCGTCACACCGGGCTGCGCCTGCGCGCGGCGAAGGCGAACAGGGCGCCGACGCCGAGCCAGAAGACCGCCTGGGTGCCGATGGAGGCGATCCGGAAGTCCCACAGCAGGTCGGCGGGGAAGCCCTGGGGCACCTCGCTGATCTCCGGCAGGAGGATCCAGGCCGCCGCGACCGGTATCAGGACCGCGGCGCCGGCCGCCGCCCAGCGCAGCCACGGCTCGCTCCGGTCGGCGTAGCGGTGGGTGGCCGCGCCCGCGGCGACGGAGAGGATCCCGATGGCCACGGCGACCAGGTAGAGCACGGTGCGCTGGTTGATCGTCTCGGGGTCGCCGACGGCGGGCGGGTTGGCGGGATACTTCAGGAAGGGCACCAGGACGATCGCGGTGAACGCGGCGGCCGCGAGGGTGACCGCGAGCGCCGGTTCCGACCTGGGCCCGGCCCGGCCGCGCAGGGCCGCGTAGGCGAGGGCGAACAGCCCGCCGACGGCCAGCCCGTACAGGCCGAGGGCGAGGAAGAGCCCGAAGCGCTGGCCGTCCCTGCTGACCAGCGCCTCGTCCTCGCCGTGGGAGTGCCCCGCGGGCGCTGCCTCGCCGTGGGAGTGGGATCCGGTGGCCGGGGCGGCGGCCGCCTCCTCCAGCGCGATGGCCTGGTCGATGCGCGGCTCGCCCACGGTGTAGGCGAAGGCGGCCGCGATCAACCCGGCGAGCAGCCCGACGAGCATGCCCCGGACGATGAGTTTGATGATCACTTGCGGCTCAGTGGCACGGGACGCCGAGCAGATGGCGCCCGTCGTGCATGAGTTCGTGCAGGTAGTTCCCGGCCTGCGAGATCGCTCCCTGGTCGAAGGCGACCAGGTAGGCGATGAGCAGCAGCACCGGTACGGCGAGCAGCCAGCGGGTGAGGGAGATCCATGGGATGGGCTGGGCGTGCGGAGCCGAGATCTGGCTCACGGCCACCTCCTTCGGGATTGACGCGTCCCTTTTCGTAGGTCGGTGGCGGCCGAGTGACCTGGCTCCCGGCCCCTGGGCCGGTTACAGTGGCGCGACCGCACCGGAATCTCACCGGATTTCCCTCGCACCGCCACAAAACACCCGGAACGTACCCCGGTTCTCCACCGCCCGTCAATCCGGGCGGCGCCGGGGACCCGGGTGGGACACGCCGTCCGCGCCCTCGGCGGGCACGGGCCGGGGGGCGGCGGCCCGCTCCGGCCGGCGCCCCGCGACAGGATCGGCCCTACTCGCCGGTGAGCGCGTTCACCAGGTCGGCGGCCGTGCGGCAGCGGTCGAACAGCTCGCCCACGTGGGCCTTGGTGCCGCGCAGCGGCTCCAAGGTCGGGACGCGCTGCAGGGACTCGCGGCCGGGGATGTCGAAGATGACCGAGTCCCAGGAGGCGGCCGCGACCGACTCGCTGAACTGGCTCAGGCAGCGGCCCCGGAAGTAGGCCCGCGTGTCGCCGGGCGGCGCCTCGATGGCCCGCTGGACCTCCTCCTCGGTGACCAGGCGCTGCATCCGGCCCCGGGCGACCAGCCGGTTGTACAGGCCCCGGTCGGGGCGGATGTCGGAGTATTGCAGATCGACGAGCTGCAGGCGCGGGTGGGACCAGGCCAGGCCGTCGCGGGTGCGGTAGCCCTCCAGCAGCTCCAGCTTGGCCACCCAGTCCAGCTCCCTGGACAGTTGCATCGGGTCTTCGGCCAGGCGGGTCAGGACCGACTCCCAGCGGTCCAGGACGTCCTTGGTGAGCTCGTCCACGCCGTTGCCGCTGCGCTCCTCGGCGTATTTGCGGGCCAGCTCCAGATACTCCATCTGGAGCTGGACGGCGGTGAGCTTGCGGCCGTCGCGCATCGCGATCTCGTATCGGAGCGTCGGGTCGTGGGAGACCGCGCGCAGCGCCTGGACGGGGTTCTCCACCGCGAGGTCGCGGGTGAAGTAGCCGTCCTCGATCATGGCCAGCACCAGCGCGGTGGAGCCGAGCTTCAGGTAGGTCGAGATCTCCGACATGTTGGCGTCGCCGATGATGACGTGCAGGCGGCGGTATTTCTCCGGGTCGGCGTGCGGCTCGTCCCGGGTGTTGATGATCGGCCGCTTGAGCGTGGTCTCCAGGCCCACCTCGACCTCGAAGAAGTCGGCCCGCTGGCTGATCTGGAAGCCCTCGCCCCGCGAGTCCTGGCCGATGCCGACCTTGCCGGCGCCGGTGACGACCTGCCGGGAGACGAAGAACGGCGTCAGGTGCCTGACGATGTCGGCGAACGGCGTGGCCCGCCGCATCAGGTAGTTCTCGTGGCAGCCGTAGGAGGCGCCCTTGTTGTCGGTGTTGTTCTTGTAGAGCTGGATCGGGGCGTTGGTCGGGATCGCCGACGCGCGGACCGCGGCGTCGTGCATGACCCGCTCCCCCGCCTTGTCCCAGATCACCGCGGCCCGCGGGTTGGTGCACTCGGGAGTGGAGTATTCGGGATGGGCGTGGTCGACGTAGAGCCGAGCGCCGTTGGTGAGGATCACGTTGGCCAGGCCCAGGTCCTCGTCGGTGAGCTGGCTCTGGTCGGCCACCTCCCTGGACAGGTCGAAGCCCCGGGCGTCGCGCAGCGGGTTCTCCTCCTCGAAGTCCCACCGTGCCCGCCGCGCCCTGGCGGCCGAGGCGGCCAGATAGGCGTTGACGACCTGGGAGGAGGTCACCATCGCGTTGGCCCCCGGCTGTCCGGGCACGGAGATGCCGTATTCCGTCTCGATGCCCATCACCCGCCGTACCGTCATGCGCACCCTCTGTTCATCCGGGACTTGACTTCTCCGCCGTATATATCCCCGACCCTAGACCCTTCACTATGCCCGGTGACCAGACAGTTATGGCACCGAGGCCGTTTCGCCCGTCGCGAAGGGCGTCCGGAAGGGCGGGGAGGGCGGCGCGGACGGCGGTACGGACGGCGGTGCGGCCCCGCGGCGGCGCCTGGCCTTGACGAACTCCTGAACGGGCCGTTCGACCAGCCGGTACACCAGATAGGAGAAGGCCATCGCGGCCAGCGTGGTGACCACGGCGGTCAGCCAGGGCGGCAGCGTGTCCCGCAGGGCGGGGATGATCAGGACGGCGGCCGTGGTGTGGAACAGGTAGAGCGGGTAGGTCAGGGCGCCCAGGACGACCAGGCCGCGCCAGCGCAGCCGGCTCAGCCAGCCGAGCGCCACCATCGCCATGAGCACGTAGAAACCGATCACGGTGGCCGCGACGGCCCACTCCGGCACGGGCATGGCGGCGTAGCCGACCTTCTCGATCCGCCCGGCGACCCGGTCGAGCGCCGAGTTGACCGCCAGGCCGGCGCTGATCCCGGCCAGGCACCACAGGACCAGCTTGGGACCGTGCTTGGTCATCAGGAAGAAGGCCATGCCGCCGACGAAGTACGCCGCGTACTTGGGCATCACCACGAGGTCGACCCACTTGTCCTCGCTGCCGGTGAAGAACCCGGCCGCCAGCAGCCAGACCCCCATGAAGACGAGGCAGCGGTTGAACGTCACCCCGACGAGCACCAGGACCGAGATCAGCACGTAGAAGCGGAGCTCGGCCCAGAGCGACCAGTAGACGCCGTTGGCGTCGTAGACGCCGAAGGCGCGCTGGAGCATCGTGAGGTTGACCCCGTACTCCCCGGCGCTGAGCTTGGGGTCCAGCGCGGTGGCGGCGCTCAGGCCGTAGACCGCGGCCGTGGCGCCGACGCTGACCCAGTAGGCGGGGAACAGCCGCACCAGCCGGGACAGGGCGAAGGCGCCCAGCCCGCGGCCCCAGATGCTCATCAGGATGACGAATCCGCTGATCATGAAGAACAGCTCGACGCCCAGGATGCCGAGGCCGGACAGCGTGGAGATCGCCGGGAACAGCTCCGACGGGCGCTCCCCCCACACCGAGGCGAAGGCGATGAAGTAGTGGAAGGCGAGCACCGCCATGGCGGCGACGAAACGCAGGAGGTCGAGCTCGGCGAGGCGGCCGCTCCCCCGAGCCGCTCCACGGGACCCCACGCCGGTCACCTGACGACCGGGCCGAAATGTTCATGCACGCCACTTGGACGGCGTTTAGATCATTTGGGTTCCATGTGACGCCGCTTGACTTGCGGGACGGACGGGACGGTGCCCCGCGGCGGGCCGGGGGGCGGGCCGCGGTCTCCGGACCCCGGACGGCGCGGCCCAGGCCTGGACTCCGACAGCCCCGAGGGCCTCGCGGCCATCGGCGAGTTCCTCACCGCGATCCTCGGTGACGCC
>NZ_JBSFPS010000201.1:0-19321 GCF_053588315.1 Streptosporangium sp. NPDC003464
CCCGGACACGCCCTCTTCGACTGGTACGAACTCCCCGAAAAATCCTCCGGCCAAGGCGCACCACCCCGCCGAGCCGATCACGCGGAGGCGCCGGGCCCGGGGCCCGGTGGTCCCCCTACGCCCAGAGCTGGCCCTCGAGCCGCTCCTCGGCCTCGTCGAGAGTGCCCTCGTAGGCGCCGGTGGACAGGTATTTCCAGCCGCCGTCGGCCACCACGAACACGATGTCGGCCCGCTCCCCGGCCTTGACGGCCTTGCTCGCCATGCCGAGCGCGCCGTGCAGGGCGGCTCCGGTGGAGACCCCGGCGAAGATGCCCTCGGCGGCCAGCAGCTCTCTCGTGCGCCGGAGCGCGTCGGCGGAGGAGACGGAGAAGCGGGTGGTCAGGACGTCGGGGTCGTAGAGCTCGGGGATGAAGCCCTCGTCCACGTTGCGCAGGCCGTACACCAGCTCGCCGTAGCGGGGCTCGGCGGCCACGATCTTCACGCCGGGGACGCGCTCGCGCAGGAACCGGCCGACGCCCATCAGGGTGCCGGTGGTGCCCAGGCCGGCCACGAAGTGGGTGACGGCCGGCAGGTCCTGGAGGATCTCCGGCCCCGTCGTCTCGTAGTGGGAGCGCCAGTTGGCCGGGTTGCCGTACTGGTAGAGCATCACCCAGTCCGGATTCTCCGTGGCCAGGCCCTTGGCGACCCGGACCGCCTCGTTGGAGCCGCCGGCCGCCGGGGAGGAGATGATCTCCGCCCCCCACATGCGCAGGAGCTGGCGGCGCTCCTCCGAGGTGTTCTCCGGCATCACGCAGATCAGCTTGTAGCCCTTGAGCCGGGCGGACATCGCCAGCGAGATGCCGGTGTTGCCGCTGGTGGGTTCGAGGATCGTGCAGCCGGGCCGGAGGAGGCCGTCCTTCTCCGCCTGCTCGATCATCCACAGCGCGGGACGGTCCTTGATCGAACCGGTCGGATTGCGGTCTTCCAGCTTGGCCCAGATCCGCACGTCCTCCGACGGTGACAGCCGGGGCAGGCCGACCAGCGGGGTACGGCCTACGGAATCGATCAGTGAGTCAAAGCGCATCGTCTACGGCTTCCGCTCCGTGGTGACAAACCAGAAACATCGGCGTGCGCCGCCGCCCGGTCGAGCGCGGCGGCGCCGCGCCGCTAGCGGGAGCCGCCGGCCACGGCCGGCAGGACGGTGACCGTGTCGCCGTCGGAGAGCGGGGTCTCCAGGCCGCCCAGGAAACGGACGTCCTCGTCGTTCAGGTACACGTTCACGAAGCGGCGCAGCGCGCCCTTGTCGATCAGACGGTCCTTCAGCCCGGGGTGCCGGGTCTCCAGGTCGCCGATCAGCTCCTCAAGCGTCGCGCCCTTGCCGTCGACGGCCTTGGCGCCGTCGGTGTAAGTGCGCAGGATGGTCGGAATGCGAACCTCGATGGCCATCGCGGGTCAATCTCCTTGTGTCGTCATGGGAGTGCCGCCCACCGGATCCAGAACACCGGCGGGCACGGAGGGATTCCAGAACTGCCGGTCAGCGACAGTCGTAGACGACGACGGTGGGAGTGTGCGCGAACAGGAAGCTCTGCACGGCCGCGAGACCCGCGAGCCGGGCCCGTGCGCCGGTACGTGAGAGCACGACGTCCTCCAGGCTCGGGTCAACGGTCGACATGGTCATCAGCTTACCCAAAGGGACGATTCACATCACGGCCGTATCGGCCACTGGGACGCGGCTCACCCCGAGGTGACCGTGACCTCTTCCTCCTCCACCACCCCGTCGACGATCCGGTAGGAGCGCAGCTCGGTCTCCTCGCCCAGCTCCTCGCGGGTGGAGACCAGCACGTAGTGGGCGTTCGGCTCGGAGGCGTAGCTGATGTCGGTCCGCGAGGGGTATGCCTCGGTCGCGGTGTGGGAGTGGTAGATGACCACCGGCTCCTCGTCGCGGTCGTCCATCTCGCGCCAGACCCGCAGCTGCTCCATCGAGTCGAAGCGGTAGAAGGTGGGCGACCGCTCGGCGTTCTCCATCGCGACGAACCGCTCAGGGGAGTCGGAGCCGATCGGTCCGGCGATCACGCCGCAGGCCTCGTCCGGGTGGTCGGCCCGGGCGTGCGCGATGATCTTGTCAACCAGTTCCCGGGAGATCGTGAGCATGTCAGGAAGTTACCAAAGGGCACGGACCAAGGTGTCCTGAAGGTAGGTCAGCCAGTCGTAGGTGACATACGCCGGATAGCGCGGGTCGTCCTCCCCCATCCGGGCGATCTCGTCGTGGACCTCCTCGGTCACCTCCAGCCGGGTGCCGAGCGCGAGCCGTACGTCGTTCAGCGCGCGCATCCACGCCTGCGCCTGCTCCTGGGTGAGCTCGACCCGTCCGGGCTCGGCGCTGTCGAGCATGGTCTGCGCGTCGGCCCGCTTGCCGTCGCGCAGGGTCGCCTCGGTGTAGCGGCGGAACTCGGCCGACTGCTCGGCGTCCTCGTAGGCCGAGGGGAACAGCCGGGCCAGCACCGGGTCGGCGGACTGCTCGGACGGGCCGATGCCGAGCGCGCGCTCCAGCGGGTCGTCCCCGGTCTCCCCGGGCTCGATCAGGCCGAGGATCTGGGAGACCAGCGAACGCAGGATCGAGACCTCGGCCGCGTCGAAAACGGTGATCACACCGCCCTTGCGCCCACGCTTGAAGCCTGAACTCACCGCTCGCTCACCGATCCCCGTCCGTCTCCCGCCGGGGCCCGCCCCCGGTCCGCCGCGGGACGGGGCGCCGGACGGGTCCAACCGCGTCCGCCGCTCATGAATCCCGCTGCACGGTGGCCCACAGACCGTAGGAGTGCATGATCTGCACGTCGCGCTCCATCTCCTCGCGGGTGCCGCTGGAGACCACGGCCCTGCCCTTCTGGTGCACGTCGAGCATCAGCTTCTCCGCCTTCTCCTTCGAGTAACCGAAGACGGACTGGAAGACATACGTGACGTAGGACATCAGGTTGACCGGGTCGTTCCAGACGATCGTCAGCCACGGCAGATCGGGCCGGACGTCGATTGACGGACGCTCGACCTCCATTGGAGCGGTGCTACCCACATACACCAGTCTGCCCTACCGCGGGCTTAGTCTTCGACTCGTGATGACGAGCATGAGCAGGGCGTTGCTGACAGATCACTATGAGCTGACAATGGTGCAGGCGGCGCTGCGCAGCGGAGCGGCCGCACGACGGACGGTGTTCGAGGTGTTCGCCCGGCACCTGCCCGGCGGGCGGCGATATGGGGTGGTCGCCGGGACCGGCCGCGTGCTGGAGGCGCTGGAGAACTTCCGGTTCGGCGACGAGGAGCTCGCCTTCCTCCGTGACAACCGGGTGGTCGACACCCCCACCCTGGACTTCCTCGCCGGCTACCGCTTCTCCGGCGACCTGTACGGCTACCGCGAGGGCGAGTGCTACTTCCCCGGGTCCCCCATCCTGACCGTGGAGGGCACCTTCGCCGAGGCCGTGCTGCTGGAGACGGTGCTGCTGTCGATCCTCAACCACGACTGCGCCATCGCCACCGCGGCCTCCCGGATGGTCCGCGCCGCCGGATCCAGGCCACTCATCGAGATGGGCTCGCGGCGCACCCACGAGGTGGCGGCCGTGGCCGCCGCGCGGGCCGCCTACCTGAGCGGGTTCGCCTTCACCTCCAACCTGATGGCCGGTCACCTGTACGGCGTGCCGACCGCCGGGACCGCCGCCCACGCCTTCACCCTGCTGCACGACTCGGAGCGGCACGCCTTCCAGGCCCAGATCGACTCGCTCGGCGCGGGCACCACGCTGCTGGTGGACACCTACGACGTGGCCGAGGCCGTACGGGCCGGCGTGGAGCTGGCGGGCCCCGACCTGGGGGCCGTCCGCCTCGACTCCGGCGACCTGGCCGAGGTCGCCCACGCCGTCCGCGGGCAGCTCGACTCGCTGGGCGCCGACAAGACCCGGATCCTCGTCACCAGCGACCTGGACGAGTACGCCATCGCGGCACTGTCGGCCGCCCCGGTGGACGCCTACGGCGTCGGCACCTCGCTGGTCACCGGGTCCGGTGTGCCGACGGCCGCGCTGGTCTACAAGCTCGTCGCCCGGGAGGACGCCGAGGGGATCGTGCAGCCGGTGGCCAAGAGATCGGTGGGCAAGCCCAGCCGGGGCGGGCGCAAGAACGCCTTCCGGCAGCTCGACCCGGCGGGCACGGCGCTCACCGAGCTGGTCACCGTCTCCGGCGACCGCCCCGCCGACAGCCGCCCGCTCCAGGTCGAGCTGGTCCGCGGCGGCGAGGTCGTCGGCCGGGAGGAGCTGGAGGCGGCCCGCCTCCGGCACCGCGAGACCGTCGCCGAGCTCCCCGCCGAGGCCCACCAGCTGTCCCGGGGCTACGCCGCCATTCCGACCGTGTTTGACTAGCCTTCATGGCAACCGCACTGATCATCGTCGATGTCCAGAACGACTTCTGCGAGGGCGGCAGCCTGCCGGTGGGCGGCGGCGCCGAGGTCGCCGCGGCCATCTCCCGGCACGCCGCCTCGCACGACTACGACCATGTCGTGGCCACCCGTGACTTCCACGTCGACCCCGGCGACCACTTCGCCGCCGAGCCCGACTACGTCGGCTCCTGGCCCGCCCACTGCGTGGCCGGGACCTCGGGCGCGGAGTTCCACCCCGCCTTCGACACCGCCAAGGTGGAGGAGGTGTTCAGCAAGGGCGCCCGCGCCGCCGCCTACAGCGGCTTCGAGGGCAGCGCCCCCGACGGGACGGGCCTGGCCGACTGGCTCGCCCGGCGCCAGGTGAGCGCGGTGGACATCGTCGGCATCGCCACCGACCACTGCGTGCGCGCCACCGCCCTGGACGCGGTCCGCAACGGCCTGGCCGTGCGGGTGCTGCTGGACCTGACCGCCGGGGTGGCCAGGTCGACCACGGAGGCCGCGCTGGCCGAGCTCGGCGCCGCCGGGGCCGGCCTCAGCGGCGAGCCGGTGGTCCGTTCCTGACTCCGGCCGTACGGCCCCGGCCGGATCGATCGGCCCCGACCCCGACGGCACGGTCCCGGAAGGGCCTACAGACCGGTCATGAAACTTCCAAGACGGTCGCTACCCGATGCGATAAGAGTATTACGGAGAGTCGTAATCCTCTGATCTCACGGTGGTGACCGTCCATGCTCGTGCTCGGTGTCTCATGGCTGATCCTGGCTCCCCTGTGTCTGTGGCTGCTGATACGCGGCAACGGCGCGACCCGGCTGGGCAGCGTGGTCGCGCTGGCCGGGCTGGAGGTGACCACGCTCTGGGTCCACGGCACCACCCGGACCCCGTCCACCCCGGTCGCCCACCCCCCGGCCATGACCGCCCCGGCCGCCCGGCCCCCGGCCATGACCGCCCCGGCGGCGGAGCCGGCCGGGCACGCGACGGCCTGCGCCGCCCGGCTGCCCTCCCCCGAGCAGGCTCGACCGGCCCGGAGCCAGGGCGACCTGCGCGCCGTGACGTTCCGCTGGACGGCCGTGGCGGACGAGTGCGACACCGCGACCGTCGTCCTGCGCCGCGACCGGCGGGACGTCAAGGTCTGGCTGCATGAGGGGCCGATGAGGCACCGGCCCGCCGGCGCCCGGAGGCTCCCGGTGAGCGTGGCGGACGGGATGGCCTCGGTGGAGGTGCGCCTGGCGCCGCCGCTGCCCGGCAAGGGGGCGTTCCGGGCCATCGACGGCCGGACCGGACGGCCGATCTCCCTGAGCTGACCCCCGAGCCTCCCTGAGCCGACCCCCGAGCTGACTCCCTGAGCCGACCGGGCACGCGCCCATCGGTGCTCCAGACCCGTCTTCCGGCTCCCGGAGCCCGCGTCCGCCGCGGGGCGGCGGCTAGTGCGACCGCTGGGTGGCCCAGTGGCGGATCTTGTCGATCCGCTCCTGGACCTGCTCGGCGGTGGCCTGCGCGATGGCCGGGCCGCCACAGGCCCGGCGGAGCTCGGCGTGGATGACGCCGTGGGGCTGGCCGGTGCGGTGGTTCCACGCGCCGACCAGCCCGTTGAGCTCCCGGCGCAGGTTGGCGATGAGCTCGTGCGGGGCGAGCTGGGGCTCCTTGGGCTCGGGGCGGTTCCGCTTGGCCTTGAGCTGGTCGGACTGGCGCTTGCTCAGCAGGGTCCGCACCTGGTCGGGCTCCAGCAGGCCGGGCAGGCCGAGGAAGTCTTCCTCCTCGGGGGAACCAGGCTCGGCGGCGGTGCCGAACTCACCGCCGTCGAAGAGCACCCGGTCGAAGGTGGCGACCGCCTCCAGCGTCTCGAAGGGCAGCTCGTCCCCCAGGACGTCGGGGTTGTCCTTCTTGCGCTGGGCGTCGTCGAGCAGGAAGTCGTCGAGGCCCTCCTCCGGGAGGCTGCGGTCGAGCACGTGGTCGCGCTCGGCCTCCATCTCCCCGGCCAGCCCCATCAGTGTGGGCACCGAGGGCAGGAACACCGAGGCGGTCTCGCCGCGCTTGCGGGCCCGGACGAAACGGCCGACGGCCTGGGCGAAGAACAGCGGGGTCGAGGTGCTCGTGGCGTAGACCCCGACGGCCAGGCGGGGGATGTCGACGCCCTCGGAGACCATCCGGACCGCCACCAGCCAGCGGTCCTGGGACGCGGAGAACTGCTTGATCTTCTTCGACGCCTCGGGATCGTCGGAGAGCACGACCGTGGCGCCCTCCCCGGTGATGGCGCGGATGTGCTTGGCGTAGGCGCGGGCGGTCTCGTGGTCGGTGGCGATGACCAGGGCACCCGCGTCGGGGACGCCCCTGCGCACCTCGGTCAGCCGCCGGTCCGCCGCGTGGAGCACCTGCCGGATCCAGTCGCCCTTGGGGTCGAGCGCCGCCTTCCACGCCTGGCCGAGCTGGTCCTTGGTGAGCGGGGTGCCGAGGGTCGCGGCGATCTCGTCGCCCGCGCGGGTCCGCCAGCGCATCTCGCCCGCGTAGGCGAGGAAGATGACCGGCCGGACGACGCCGTCGGCGAGCGCCGGGCCGTAGCCGTAGGAGTAGTCGGAGACGCTGCGCCGGATGCCCTCGCCGTCTTCCATGTAGGTGACGAACGGGATCGGGTTTACGTCGGACCGGAACGGCGTGCCGGTCAGCGCCAGGCGCCGCGCGGCGGGCTCGAACGCCTCGCGCACACCGTCGCCCCAGGACTTCGCGTCGCCCGCGTGGTGGATCTCGTCGAAGATGACGAGCGTCTTGCGCGCCTCGGTCCGGGCGCGGTGCAGCGCCGGGTGCATCGAGATCTGGGCGTAGGTGACGGCCACGCCGACGTAGTCGCGCGAGGTCGCACCCTGGCTGTTCTTGAACTCGGGGTCGATGGCGATGCCGACCCTGGAGGCGGCATCGGCCCACTGCTGCTTGAGATGTTCGGTGGGTGTGACGATCGTCACAGCCCGGACGATCCCTCGCGACAGGAGCTCGCTGGCGATGCGCAGCGCGAAGGTCGTCTTGCCCGCACCGGGCGTGGCGACCGCGAGGAAGTCGCGCGGCTCACGTCTGGAGTAGAGGTCGAATGCCTCCTGCTGCCAGGCGCGGAGCTTCGGCGCGGTGCCCCAGGCGGCACGTTCGGGGTACGAGGGGGACAGGTGGGATGCGGCGAAAGTGCTCACAGTGTCCCCAGGGTAATCTGAGTCGCCGACAAGACGTGCCGATCCGGCGAGATGCTCGCCAAGGTCACCTCCGCGTGCTAGAGGTCTCCCGGCCGCGTACGGTCGCGCCCCCCGGGGCCTCCCGCCGCCCCCCCGACGCCCTGCCGCGGACGCCCGCCGGGCGCGCGGGAGCGGGCCGCCGTCACGCCTAACGGACCCCGGAGATCACCGTGTCGATCTCGGCCCGCAGCCGGGGGTCGTCGGGCTGGGCCATGCCGACCACGACGACCGGCCGTCCCCCGGCGCCGGTGAGAAACACCACACGGAGATAGGCCGGGCGGTTGACGACGTCTCGATACTCCGCCCGCAGGGCGCGGCTGTGGCCGCTCCGCCCGCCCACCGTGACCGCCCGGTCGTCGACGACCTCGACCTCGTCGCCGTGGAGCAGCAGCCGGGCGTAGATGTCGGCCAGCTCCACCGTCGCCTTGCGCACGTCGGTCACCGGCTCCGCGGGCCTGGACATCACCGTCGCCTCCCCGCCGCGGCCCGCCACCGCGGTGAACTCGGTGACCGGCGGCACCGTGCCCGCCCGCCAGCCCTCGGGCAGCGGGTATCCCACGCCCGCGAGGCGGTCGCTCACCACGGCGGGCGGCGGGGCGGCGGGCAGGACCCGGGGGGCCAGGACGACGGCCGCGACGGCGACGGCTCCGGCCCCGGCCGCCAGGGCGGTCAGGGTGAGCAGACGGCGTCGGAGGCGGCCCGGGAGCCGGCTGCGGGGCGGGGCGGCCGGCGTGCCGTACCAGCGGGCCGAAGGCGGGAGGTCGTCAGGTGGCACGCCCGCCGCGGCCCCCCGCCCGCCACCGTCTTCCGGCTCTCCCACCGACCGGGTCCGCGGGGAGCCGGGCTCCGCCTCCTCGGCAGCCCAGGGCCGCCCGCCGCCACGCCCCGGCCCGGCCACGGGCCGCGCCCGCCGCCGGCCGCCGCGCTCCGGCTCCTCGGCGGGCCATGTCCACGCGCCGCCCCGCTCCGGCTCCTCCCCGGCGGCCCAGGCCGGCCCGGCACCGCCCTCCGGCCCCTCGGACGGCACCTGCCCGGCACCGCCCTCCGGCGGCCGCGCCCGCCGCCGGGAGCCGCGCTCGGGCTCCTGCCGCGGACGCGCCCGGTGCTGCCCCCCGTGCCCGGCCTCCTCCAGGGACGGCGCCGCGCGCCCGTCGTCGCGCCTGAGATCCTCGGCCGGCCGGGCGCGGCGGCCACCGCGCCCGGCCCCCTCCGGGGGCCACACCCGGCGCCCGGTCTCACGCCCGGGGTCCTCCGGTGGCCGCGCTCGGTGAGGGCGCTCGTCCACGACGACTCCTCCCGGTGGTCACGGTCATACCGTCCTACCATGCCTCCCGGGGCGCGGTCCGGCTATAGGTGACCGTGGTTACGTGAGTGACCGATGAGTCAGGAGACGTCCCGCATGCGCACGGCGACGATCACTCCGAGCAGTCCTATGGCCGCCATGAGGGCGGCGATCGTGGTGTAGCCGGTGGCGATGTCGTCGTGGCCGATCAGGTTGATCAGCACGCCGCCGACGCCGATCGTGAGCGCGCCGCCCAGGGTGTCGACGACCTGGAGAGCGGCGGAGTTGGCACCCTGTTCCGCGTCGGGCGACTGGCGCATCGCGGTGACGCTGACGCTGGTGACGCCGATGCCCATGCCGAATCCGGCGACGACCCAGGCGGGCACGGTGACCCAGCCGGTGACGCCGGGCACGAGCGCGAGCATCGTCAGCAGGATGCCGGTGGTGACCGCGGCGGCGCCGAGCCGTACCAGCCGGGGGCGGTCGTATTCGCGGCGGCTCTGCAGGTAGGAGCCGGTGGTCCAGCCCAGGGCGCCCGTGGTGAGGGCGACGCCGGCCTGCGCGACCGACAGGCCGGACACCTCGGTGAGCAACAGCGGGATGAAGGCGTTGACCCCGAAGAACGCCGAGGAGAGCACGCCGCGCATCATGACCGTGGTGGGCAGGCCGCGGCCGAACCTGAGCGCCTTCGGCGGCAGCAGCCGGGGCAGGCCCACGGCCAGCGCGACCAGTCCGGCGGCGGCGGCGATCCCGCCGGGGACCGGGGTGGTGTGCAGCCGGTCCACGCCGTACAGCAGCGCCCCGGCGCCACCGGCCGTGGCCATCGCCGCCAGGGTCATCGCCAGCGGCCGGGACCGGGGGCCGGCCGCCTCCGGGGTCGGGGCCGGGGCCTCGCCGCCGCGCAGCGCGGGCAGGAGCATCAGCATGGCCGGGATCACCAGCGGCACGATCCCGAAGAAGACCCAGCGCCATCCGAGCGTCTGGGCGATGAGACCGCCGATGCCGGGGCCGACCAGCGCGGGCAGCACCCAGGCGGCCGACAGGGCGGCGAACACCTTGGGCCTGGCCTCGGAGACGTAGACCCGCACGATCATCACGTAGATGGCCACGATGACCGCACCGCCGCCCAGCCCCTGTACGGCGCGCGCCACGATGAAGAGTTCCTTGGATCCGGCGGCACCCGCCAGGGCCATGCCGAGCACGAACAGGCCCACGCCGAGCAGGAAGGGCAGGGCGTGTCCCCGCCGGTCCGACCAGAGGCCGGCGACGACGTTGGCGAGCAGGCCGGAGATGAGGAAGGCCGAGAAGCTCATGCCGTACAGGTCGAGCGCGTCGAGATCCTTGGAGACCGCGGGCATCACCGCGCCGATCGACATGCCCTCGAAGGCGATCAGGGTGACGACGAGCAGGATGCCCAGGGAGGCCGTGCGGTATTCGGGACCGAAGATCCGGGGGGATCCGTATGGAGCGTCAAGTGTCTTCGGTGCTGTCACCCGTCAAGCGTAGTGTCCGGCTCCGGGGCACGGTACGTCGACCACATCTCGTGCATCCGGGCCGCCTGGCCGGCGGTGAACTCCGACATGCAGTGGTCGTGGGAGTAGTCCATGAAGTTGTGGATCGGGTCGGGGTCGCCGCCCTTGCAGCTGTCCTTGCCGGCCGGACAGCCCTCGGTGGGCGTGCCCTCCGGCACGGTGTCGTCGATCCCGTCACCCGGTGACTGGCAGCCGTTCTCGAAGGTGTGCAGCAGCCCGAGCCAGTGGCCGATCTCGTGGACCCCGGTGTATCCCCGGTCGAAGTTGCGCAGCGACCCGCCGGGCAGGCTGCGCCAGTCGATGACCACGCCGTCGAGCTGGGGCTCGTTCTTGTACCAGTAGGGGTAGGTGGAGTAGCCGAGCACGAGCTGGCTGAGCTGGGCGACATAGAGGTTGAGGGTCTCCGCGCCGCCCTTGCGCGCCTTCTTTATCTGCGCCTCGTAGGAGAGCGGCTCCCGGAACCAGGCGACGTTGTCGGTCCGGGTCAGGTTGTCGAGGCGGAACTGGATCCCGGTGTCGACCCCGCCGTACCGGCCGGCGTAGGCGGCGTTGAGCGTGGCGATCTGGCTGCGCACCGCGGCGTCCTGGGCCCCCAGGGGGCCGGCGGCGATGACATGCACCTGGGTGGGGACCGTGATCGGGGTCCAGGGCCCACGGCGCATCCCCGACAGGCGCCGTCTCAGATCGGCGAGCATCTCCGCGACCTGCGCCGGGTCCGGCGCGCGCGGCTCGGGCCCGCGTCCGGGGGTCGCGGCCCGGAGCGCCCTCGCGCACCCCGGCGACCCCGGGGACTCCAGGGACTCCGGCGACTCGGCCACAGCGGACGCCGGGGCGGCGGGAGCGGCGCCCGCTGTGAACAGGCATGCCAAAATAGCGGCGATCGCACGCCGAGCCATGAACTCCCCCGACAGGTCACATCTGCTGGTCGACTGCCGCTCCCCAGCGGCATCCCGACCGTAACCTCATCGGTGGCGATCACCCACGAACAACACTCACTTGTTGTCGTTGTTGTCCTCGCCCTTGGGCAGCCCCTCGTAGATCTCCTTGCACTCGGGGCAGACCGGGAACTTCTGCGGGTCGCGGTTGGGCACCCAGACCTTGCCGCAGATCGCGCGGACCGGAGTGCCGCTGAACGCGCTCTCCATGATCTTGTCTTTGTCGGCGTAGTGGGCGAACCGCTCGTGGTCGCCGTCGCCGAACGACAGGTCGGGCCGGATATCGCTCTCAGGGAGAATCTTCGTGTTCACCCTGTCGATTTTATGCCCGCACCACCGCGGTCCCCGCGCCGACGCTCGCCACGGCCGCGGCCCCGGCCGTCCAGCCCAGCGCGGCGCCCCAGAGCAGCCCGGCGGCCAGGCCCCCCAGCAGCAGCCCGGCGTAGGCGCCGGGACCGGCCTCGACGGTCTGGGAGATGACGACCGCGCGCAGCAGGTTGGCCACCAGCGCGCCCAGGACGAAGGCGCCCCAGCCGGCGAAGAAGGCCCGCACGGCCCCGCCCCGCCGGTGGGTGGTCACCCAGGCGACCACTCCGGCCAGGGCCAGGGCGGCGAGGTTCTCGGTGAGCGTGAGAGGCCAGCCGGTCTCGCCGAGCGGGACCGCCCGCAGGCCGGGCAGGCCGTACGGCAGGCCCACGGCGGAGGGCACGGCGAGATAGCCGGCGGCGGTGGCGAGGCCGGTGCCGAACACCCCGAACGCCGAGACGATCAGCAAGGTAACGACCGTCGGCAGGCTATTGCGAACAATGCTCATGTTCGGCAGGCTAGCGCCCAACCGATTCCCGTGAAAGACCCGGATCCGGGGGCCGTCGCATCCCGCGCGCCGGGCTCCACCGGGTCCCGCCGCGTCCCCGCCCGCCGTGCCGGGACGCGCGGCAGAGCCCTGGAAGACGGCGGGGAGATGGAGGCATCCGGATGAGGCACCCACGGCCGGCCGTCGCAGGACGGGCCCCCGACGGAGCGGGCACCACCGGCCACCGGCCCCCGGCCGCCGCCGGAAGGACGCCCCGATGAGGCGCCCGCGGCTGGCCGTCGCGGGGCTGGCCCTGGCCGTCGCCGCGGCGGGCGGGGTGGCCTCGGTCGCCCGGGGCGACGCGCCCGAGCGGGTCCCGCGATACGTCACCGACGACCGGGGACGGGCGCTGACGCTGCACGGCTTCAACACCGCGAGCAGCGCCAAGAGCGCCCCGGACGCGCTGCCCGAGCTGACCGAGGCGGACGTCGAGACCGAGTACCGGGCGATGGGCACGAACTTCGTCAGGTTCCTGATCCAGTGGTGGGCCGTCGAGCCATCCCCCGGCGTCTATGACACGAAATATCTGGAAAAAGTGGCCGAGCGGGTCCGCTGGTACGCCAAGCGCGGCTACCACGTCATGCTCGACATGCACCAGGACCTGTGGGGCAACAAGATCACCCCCGGCGGGCGCACGGGCGACGGCGCCCCCGGGTGGGCCACCTACCTGGACGGCCTGCCGGTCGCCGGGGAACACGCCACCTGGGAGCTGTACTACCTGGACCCGGGCGTCATGCGGGCCTTCGACCACTTCTGGAACACCACCGGCGAGCACCCCGAGCTGATGGACCACTACGCCAGGGCCTGGCGGGCGGTGGCCGACCGCTTCAAGGGCGACCCGGCGGTCATCGGCTACGACCTGATGAACGAGCCGTGGGGCGGCTCGGTGCAGGGCGCGGCGTTCGAGAACGGGCCGCTGGCCGAGCTCTACCGCCGCACGATCGCGCAGATCAGGAGCGTCGACCAGGACAACTGGATCTTCGTGGAGCCGCAGGCGGTCGGGGTCAACTGGGGCCTGCCCAGCGGCCTGCCCCGGTTCGAGGACCCGCGGGCGGGCGAGCCGCGGATCGGCCTGGCCCCGCACATCTACCCGCTCCCGCTGGACCTCGGCGAGGACTACGTGGGCGCCGCCCGCGAGTGGACCGACACCACGCTCGGCTGGTGGCGCTCGAACATGCTCCGCCTCGCCGAGCGCCAGGACGGGCCGGTCATCCTGGGCGAGTTCGGCCTCGACACCACCCGGCCGGGCGCCGTCGAACTGGTGGAGCGGATGCTGGAGGTGACCGACGAGCTCGGCATGGGCCGGGCCTACTGGTCGCGCGACCCGGGGCCCTGGGGCCCCTACGACGACAAGGGAGCCCCGGGCCCGCTCGTGCCCGTCTACGCCAGGCCGTACCCGAGGGCGATCGGGGGCGTCCCCCGGCAGGTCGCCTACGACCGCGCGTCCCACTCGCTGACCGTCCGCTTCGACGCCAACGGGACCGGCCCGACCGAGGTCTACCTGCCCGCCGACGAGTTCCCGCGGGGCGGCAGGGTCACCGGGGCCCTGTCCTCCACCTGGGACCCCGACCGGCGGATCCTCACCGTGACGACCCCCGCCTCGGGCACGCAGACGCTCACGGTCACACCCGCGTGAACGGGTACGGCTCCCGCCGGGCGATGGCGGGAGCCGTACGGTGACGGGATGGGTCAGCCCATGTGGATGGGGCCGTCCTCGGACTTGCGGCCCGCCTTGACGAACAGGGCGAGCACGGCCGCGAGGACCGCGACGCCCGTGCTGACCAGGAAGCCGAGGTGCATGCCGTCCAGGAAGGACAGGTGTGAGACGCCGGCGATGCCCTGGACGACCTGCTCGGGCACGCCGGGCATCATCTGGGCCGAGGGCGCCCCGCCGAAGGTCGCCAGCTCCTTCAGCCCGTCGACCTGCTCGGCCGGGAGCGGCGGGAGCTTGGCGTCCGCCCAGTGGCCGGGGTAGACGTCGGCCACCCGCGCCGACACGATCGCGCCGAGGATGGCCGTGCCGAGCGCGCCGCCGACCTGCATGGCGGACTGCTGGATGCCGCCCGCGACGCCGCTGAGGTCCTCGGGCGCGTTGCCGACGATGATCTCGGTGGCGCCGACGAAGACCGGCGAGAGCCCGAAGGCCAGCAGGACGAACGGGATGCCGCTGTCCATGAACGCGGCGTCGAGGCTGAGCCTGGACATCAGGAACATCGCCAGGGCGGTGACCAGCATGCCACCCGCGATAGTGACCTTGGTGCCGAGCTTGCCGATGAGCACGGCGGCCAGCGGCGAGGCGACGATCATTCCCGCGCTCATCGGCAGCATCCGCAGGCCGGACTCCAGGGGCGTGAGCCCGTGCACGCCCTGGAAGAAGAAGGTGAGGAAGAACATCGCGCCGAACATGGAGAACGCGACGAGCATCATCAGTCCGGTGCCGATGGAGACCGAGGCGTTGCTGAAGAGGCTCAGCGGCAGGAGCGGCTCGGCGACCCGGGCCTGCCACCACACGAACACGGCGCCGATCAGCACGGCCGCGGCCAGGAAGCCGATGGTCAGCGGGTCGCCCCAGCCCCAGTCGGGAGCCTTGATGATGGCCCAGACCAGGGCGAACATCGCACCCGACAGCAGCACGACGCCCAGCCAGTCGACCTTCGACAGGGTCTGCGCCCTGCTCTCGCTGAGCACCCACAGGCCCATGGCCATGGCCACGACGCCCACGGGGACGTTGATGAAGAAGACCGACTGCCAGCTGACGTGCTCGACCAGCAGGCCGCCGACGATCGGGCCGGCGGCGCTGGACAGGCCGATGATGCCGCCCCAGGCGCCCATCGCCATCTTCAGCCGCTCGCCGGGGAAGGCCACCCGCAGCAGCGCGAGGGCGGCCGGCTGCAGCAGCGCGCCGAACAGGCCCTGGAGCACGCGCAGCCCGATCAGCATGCCGACCGAGGAGCTGAGGCCGATCGCGAGCGAGGTGAGCGCGAAGCCGGCGACGCCCACCAGGAAGATCCTCTTATGGCCGAACAGGTCGCCGAGCTTGCCCGCGGTGATCAGGAACACGGCGAGCGCGAGCAGGTAGCCGCTGGTCACCCACTGCAGGTCGGCAAGGGATGCCTTGAGGTCCTGGGCGATCACCGGGTTGGCGATGGCGACGACGGTGCCGTCGAGCATCACCATGATCACACCGAGCGACACCGAGAGGAGCGTGAGCCACGGGTGCCCCTGCCTCGACGACGTGCCGGGATCTGGCGGCGGCGGTGCGGCCACCGTCTTGGCGTCTGCCATGGAAGGGTCCCCTCGTGAGTCTGATCGCCCCCGCTTGAGGCGTGTCAACCTGAGGTAATTTATGGCAGTCCCTGACATATGACAAATCATTTTAAGAGTCATGTCATGACATATGGCAGACTGTGAACCATACGTTTCGAAGGGGTGACATGCATGAGTCGACCCGGCCTACGGGAGCGCAAGAAACAGAAGACGAGACTGGCGCTGGTCGACGCCGCCCTCGACCTGTTCGCGGAGCAGGGGTACGAGGCCACGACCGTCGACCAGATCGCGGCCGCCGTGGACGTCTCGCCCCGCACGTTCT
Source organism: Streptosporangium sp. NPDC003464 (assembly GCF_053588315.1). Taxonomy (NCBI): domain Bacteria; kingdom Bacillati; phylum Actinomycetota; class Actinomycetes; order Streptosporangiales; family Streptosporangiaceae; genus Streptosporangium; species Streptosporangium sp. NPDC003464. The sequence continues at coordinate 15,794 of NZ_JBSFPS010000201.1, forward strand.
TCCGCTACTTCGCGACCAAGGAGGACGTCGCGCTCTCCCTGCCGCTCGACGGCGTCGAGGTCATGCTCGCCGAGCTGGCCGCCCGGCCCGCGGAGGAACCGCCGTTCACCGCGCTCAGCCATGCCCTGCGCGCGATGGTCACCATGTTAGAGGAGGGGGATCTTGCCGACCGGGCCAGGTTCCTCAAAGCGCGTGAGCTGATCGACGGCACCCCCGCGCTGCTGGCCGGGAGCGTGCGGCGGATGATGGAGCACGAGCGGCGGCTGGTCGCCGAGGTCGCCCGGCGCGAGAGCGCCGACCGCGACGACCTCCTGGCCAACTTCGTCGTCGCGCTCTTCACCAGCGTGACCCGGATCGGCTTCGAGTTCTGCGCGCCCGACGGCGGCTACGACCTCTCCGCGCTGGCCCGGCGCCTGGAGGCGATGCTGGCCATGGCCGAGCGCTCGATGCGCCCCGGCTGGGACCGCGCCCGCCAGGACCCTCAGTTCATCGAGGGATCGTCCGGGCAGGTCGCCACGTAGGCGAGCTCGCCCCGCTGGCGGCGGAGCACGGCCCGCCACAGCGACCCGGGGTCATGGTGGAAGGTGTCGCCGGGCTCGGAGTCCACGACGTACCAGGCGCCCTCGCCGATCTCGGCCTCCAGCTGCCCCGCGGTCCAGCCGGCGTATCCGGCGAAGATCCGCATCTGGGCGATCTCCCCGGCGAGGATCTCCGGCGGGGCGTCGAGGTCGACGGTGCCGAGCCGGGAGACCGCCGCGGTGCCCGCGTGCAGCCGCCGCCAGCCGAGGGGCTCCTGCCCGCTCGGGACGGCGGCCAGGGCCAGGGCGCTGTCGGTCTGCACGGGGCCGCCCTGGAACAGCACGGGCGGGCCGGTCACCATGGCGTCCCAGGTCGGCAGCACCTGCGTCACCGAGATGTCGCTGGGCCGGTTGAGCACCACGCCCAGCGTGCCGCCGTCGTGGTCGTGCTCCAGGACCAGGACCACGCTGCGCCGGAAGTTGGGATCGTCGAGTTGCGGTGTCGCCACCAGCAGACCACCGACGTAGATCGCCTCCGCCATACCTCCATCATGAGGGGTCGGGCCCACCTCGCGCTGCTCCACCCCGGCCACAGATCTCCAAGATCTCCCGGCATGTTACCCAGAGCGCACGGGCAGCGACTTTATGCGGCAATTGCGACCGATCCGGAGGAACCGATCCGGAGGACGCGTGAAGCGGATCAGCCGTGCGGCGGCCGCCGCCCCCACCCCGCCTCGCCCTGTCCCGCCCCGAAGACCCGGATGTCCCTGTCAAGAGGGACGGAGATCTCCTCCGGGGTGACCCACCGCTCCATTCCTCTCGGCCTCACACATCACCGGGCCGGGAAATCCCTTGACCTTACGCACCATCGGGCCGGGGAAAACCACCACTGAAACGTGTATCGACTTTCACGTTTATCTGCATTTTGATTTTTCCTATCATCCCTCCATGGACTTGGAAGTACGTCATCTTCGGGTCATCCATGCCATAGCCGAATACGGCAGCATCTCCAAGGCCGCCTCCTCCCTCGGGCTGTCCCAGCCCTCTCTGGCCGGCCAGTTGCAACGGATCGAGCGCATGATCGGGGGACGCCTGTTCGAGCGGGTCCACGAGGGCAGCCGCCCGACGCCGCTGGGCGCCTGGCTCCTCGACCGCTCCGGCTCGCTGCTGCACGCGTTCGGCACGTTGCAGCGCGACGCCCGCCACCGCGTCGAGCGGGGGACGGGCAAGCCGGTGATCCGGCTGGGATGCGGGAACACCTCCATCGCCGGCCACATCAGCAACTGCCTGTACGACCTGGCGCCCCACGCCGACCTCACCATCCGGACCGAGGAGTGCATGGACGTCCTGCCCGCGCTCCTTTCGGCCGGACGGCTGGAGCTGGCCGTCCTGGGCGACTATCCGGGCTACGAGCTGCTGCCCCCACCAGGCGTGATCTACGAGGTCCCGGCCACCGAACCGATCTTCGTGGGCGTGGCGGCCTCCCATCCGCTGGCCCGGTGCGAGGAGATCGAGCTGGCGGACCTGGCCGAGGAGGAGTGGGCGATGCCCCCTCAGGTGGAGTTCGGCTACCGCGAGCATTTCTGGGCGGCCTGCGCCGAACGCGGTTTCGTGCCCCGCGTCTCGTTCTCCCTCAACGCCAACCTCGCCTACGACCTGGTCAGGGCGGGCCGGTGCGTGGCGATGTTCCAGGCGACCCATCAGGGGCGGGCGGGGATCGCCGTGCGCCCACTGGTGGACACGCCCCTGGTCTTCCGTCACATCATCGGATGGACCCAGTACGGCCCGCTGGCCGACAGCGCGGTGCCGCTCGTGAGCAGCGTGATGCGCGCGTACTGGAGTGAGGCGCTGAAAGCCCCCGCATACGCGTGCTGGATCAAACGCAACGGGCAGCCGCCCCATCCGCCGCAGTGATCTCCGTTCCGCCGCGGTGATCCATGTCCATAGGAAGAACCTATGGACATCTAGAGGGTTCTGTAACAGGTATCAGTGATGCCACTTTTGGGTCAGCCCTGGCCGGCCTCGGCTCCTTAGGTCCCTTTCCCCCCAGGGGACTGGTGAGAGGAGTCACCCAGAGTGAGAACCAAAGTCAAGTTAGGAGCCGTCGCCGTACTGGCGGCCGCGGCCCTGGCGACGCCCACGCCGGCGGGCGCGCTGAGCGCCCCGGCCGCCGGAGGGACCGCACCCTCGGACCCGGTCCCGGTGAAGGTCTCCCCCGAGCGCGAGCCCGCTTCCGCCCCGCCGGACGCCGACGGCCGCAGACGCGCGATCACCAGCGCCGAGCGTGCCCTGGCCTCGGGCTCCAGGGCCCTGCGGAAGGCGTCCGGAGACCGTTTCGAGCGGGACAGGGTCGTCGTGGGGACACGCGGCCTCCAGTATCTCCACTACAAGCGCACCTACCGGGGACTGCCCGTCTACGGCGGTGACGTGATCGTCGTGACCGACAGGTCCGGCGGCACGGTGGAGAGCATCGGCTCCGGCCAGCAGGCCAAGCTGGATCTGGACACCAGGGCCGCCGTCAGCGCGGAGGCCGCCTCGGCCACCGCGCGCGGCCAGCTCACGACCGTGGAGACCGCCGCCGCACCCGTGCTCGTGGTGCACGCGGCCACCGACCGGCCCGTGCTGGCGTGGGAGGTGGTCGTCACCGGCGCCACCGAGCGGGCGCCGAGCGTGCTGCACGTCTACGTCGACGCCCGGACCGGCGCGGTCATCGACAAGGTCGACGACGTCCGCGCCGGCACCGGCAACAGCTTCTACAACGGCAACCCGGTGACCATCCAGACCTCCGGCTCCGGCGGCTCCTACTCGATGACCGACACCACCCGGTCGGGCCTGCGCTGCGGCGGCCAGAACGGCTCGGCCTACACCGGCACCGACGACTCCTGGGGCAACGGCTCGGGCACCAACCTGGAGACCGCCTGCGTGGACGCGCTGTACGCCGCCCAGCAGGAGTGGAACATGCTGCGCGACTGGCTGGGCCGCAACGGCTTCAACGGCTCCGGCGGCGCCT
>NZ_JBSFPS010000202.1:0-19242 GCF_053588315.1 Streptosporangium sp. NPDC003464
GACGACGTCGGCGACGTCGACGAACTCACCGCGAGCATCGCCGCCCAGGGCCTCCTGCAGCCGGTCACCGTCCGCCCGCCCGGAGCGCTCCCCGCACGGGTGACGCGGCAGCGCCGGAGGGACGACGGGGCGTCGTCCCTCCCGTCGTCCGGTGCGGCCGTCCACATCATCGGCGCCTTTCCCGGGACCCGGGACGTGGCGCGGCCGGCCGCGCCTCAGGCGAGGCGGACGGTGCCGCGGCCGGTGGCGAGGGGGAGGTCGAGGAGGGTGCGGATGCCGGGCGGGGCGGCGCAGAGGGCGGCCACGGTGTTGACGGCGTGGGCGGCGGCGCCGGCGAGGCCGTGGGACATCTCCTCCACCGCGAGCGTCATCTGGGGGACGCCCTCGATGTGGATGGTGAAGCCGGGCTCGGGCCAGCGGCGGACCCTGGCGGCGTCGGCCTTGTAGACGCACTCCACGGTCATGAAGGGGCGGCCGCGGACGAGACCGGTGAACGTCCAGCGGGAGGCGCACACGGTGCCGACCCTGACCAGGCCCGCGGCGATCTCGAACTCCTCGGAGGCGAGCTCGAACTCGTCGCTCTCCTCGACCTCGTCGAGGGTCACGTCGAGGTTCCCGGCCACGAACTGCACACTCTCGGCGAACAGCGAGCGCTGGAAGGCGCGGAACGGCCGGACGGCGGTGGCGTAGTCCTTGGCCGAGCGGGTGAAACCGAACAGGTCGACCACGATCTGGCGTGAGGGGTGCCCCCGGAAGTCGGAGGACTCGCGGACGTAGATGTGGTCGATCCGGTTGGACAGCCCGGTCAGGGCGAGGGGGAGCAGGTCGCTCATGAAGCCGGGGTTGACGCCGGTGCCGTGCAGCGAGGCGTTTCCGGCGCGGCAGGCGCCCTCCAGGCGCTCCACCAGGCCGGGCCCGTAGCACCGGGGATAGACGAACCCGGTCGTGGTGACGACGTTCTTGCCCGAGGCGAGCAGGGCGCAGATCGTCTCCACGTCGGCCGCGTGGTCACGGCCGAAGTAGGAGGCGGGCAGCGGCATGTGCAGCACGCAGTCGGCCTCCGTGGCGAGGATCTTGTCGACGTCGTCGGTGCAGGTGACGCCGGTCTCGGGCAGCCCGACGAGCGTTCCGGCGTCGTGGCCGACCTTGTCCGGGTCGTAGACGAGCACCCCGACGAGCTCGAACTCGGGGCGGACGATCAGAGCGCGCAGTGAGTATCGTCCAACGGCGCCCGTGGCCCATTGGATCACGCGGAGGGGCGGAGATGAGGGCATGCGTTGCCTCCAGCCCGGGTCTCTGGGCGGGGCCATGCTGGGAGGAGTGTCGTCGTTGACCCTCGCCCTGTTCGGGGCAGAAACTTTAGCAGAAATTCACACGCTCGATCACTATCCGCGACGATTCAACAGCCTGTTGCCGCTCCCGCATGGTCCTCCGAGGACGGGCAGGCTATTGTTCAAGAAAAACAGAACTATGTTCTCGTGGGAGTGTGCGGATGTCAGAGCTGCGGTTTGACGGCAAGGTCGCGGTCATCACCGGCGCCGGGCACGGTCTCGGCCGCTCGCACGCGCTGTCGCTGGCCGAGCGCGGCGCCAAGGTGGTCGTCAACGACCTCGGCGGGGCACTGGACGGCACGGGCGCCTCCGCCGGCCCGGCGGCCGAGGTGGTCGAGCTGATCAACAAGAACGGCGGCGAGGCGGTCGCCAGCACCGACAACGTCGCGACGCCGGAGGGCGCCAAGGCGATCGTGCGGAGCGCGATCGACGCCTTCGGGCGGCTGGACATCGTCGTCAACAACGCCGGCATCCTGCGCGACAAGTCCTTCGGCAAGATGACCGTGGAGGAGTTCGACCAGGTCCTCGCGGTCCACGTGCGCGGCTCCTTCCTGGTGAGCCACGCGGCCTTCCCCCACCTCAAGGAGCAGGGTTACGGCCGGATCGTCAACACCTCCTCGCCCGCCGGGCTGTTCGGCAACTTCGGCCAGGCCAACTACTCCACGGCGAAGATGGGCCTGGTCGGCCTGACCAAGACGCTCGGCATCGAGGGCGCCCGGGCCGGGATCAAGGCCAACGCGATCGCGCCGATCGCCTGGACCCGGATGACCGAGACGCTGCTGCCGGCCGAGTTCGAGGCCAAGTTCACCGCGGAGCGGGTCAGCACGCTGGTGACGTTCCTGGCGCACGAGTCCTGCGAGACCAGCGGCGAGGTCTTCAGTGTCGGCGGCGGCCGGATCGCCCGCGTCTTCGTGGCCGAGGGGCCCGGCTGGCGGCAGGACGACCACACCGTCGAGGACATCCGGGACAACTGGGCGGCCATCATGGCCGAGCAGCCCTACCTGACCCCCACCACTCTCGGCCAGCAGGCGACCGCCTCCATGAAGGCCATGCTCTGATCGGCTGACCGGCTGACCGCAGAAAGGGCGTCCTCGCAGGTGAGGGCGCCCTTTGTGATTTCCGGGGTTCATGCCGGACCGGCTACCTCTCCCTACTTTCGCTCGCTCGGACTCTTCTTCTGATGGAAATAACCAAACTTTTGCTTGACCGTCGCCATAACTGGTCCTTACCATCCAGAAATGTGGCAGGAATAAGCCGTAAATCGGCAAATCCTGCTCTTCGCTCCTAGAGCTCCAGCGCCATACCGGGCCGCCTGTCGGGGGCCGTCCGGCCCGCTCCGCATGTCCTTCTCACCCCCAGGAGATTCCATGCGTCGCCCGTTCATCGCCCTGCTGGTCCCGATCCTGCTCCTGTTGTCCGCCGGTACGGCGCACGCGCGGGCCGTACCGGCGCCCGCCTTCCGCGCGCTGCTGTTCACCGAGACCGCCGGCTACGTCCACGACTCGATCCCGGCCGGGACCACGATGGTCCAGCAGCTCGCCTCGGCCGACAACTTCGAGGTCGTCCAGTCCGCCGACTCGGCCGTCTTCAACGACGCGGCCCTCGCCACCTACGACGTGGTGATCATGCTGCAGAACTCCGGCATGGTCTGGGACAACGACGCCCAGCGTCAGGCCGTGCAGAAGTACGTCAACAACGGCGGCGGGATCGTGGCGATCCACAACACCACCGACATGAACGTCGAGGCCCAGTTCCCCTGGTGGGACCAGCTGATCCTGGGCGGCGCGCACATGACCACGCACTCCAGCATCCTGCAGGGCACCGCCAAGGTCGCCGACCGGGTGCACCCCTCCACCGCCGGGCTGCCCGAGCGCTGGACGCGCACCGAGGAGTGGTACAACTTCGACAAGAACCTGCGCGGCGACGTCCACGTCCTGGTGACCGCCGACGAGACCACCTACGACGCCGGGCCCAGCAAGATGGGCGCCGACCACCCGATCTCCTGGTGCCGCTCGGCGGAGGGCGGACGCGTCTGGGCGACCGGGATGGGCCACCAGATCGCCTCCTACAGCGAGCCGCAGTTCCGCCAGCACGTGCTCGGCGGCATCAAGTGGGCCGCGGGGAACGTCCAGGGCGACTGCGGCGGCACCGTGTGGAACCGCTTCCAGAAGGTGACGCTGGACAGCGCCCCCGACCAGCCGATGCAGCTCGACATCGCGGCCGACGGGCACGTGTACTACATCACCCGCACCGGCAAGCTCGTGGCCATCCACGAGGACGGCGAGATCGTGGTCACCGGCACGCTGAACGTCTACACCGGCGGTGAGGACGGCCTCATCGGCATGGTCCTCGACCCGGGCTTCGCGACCAACCACTGGGTCTACCTGAACTACTCCCCGGCCGGCTCGGCGGCGGTCAACCAGGTCTCCCGGTTCACCCTCAACGACCACACCCTCGACCTGAGCAGCGAGAAGAAGCTGCTGACCATCCCCGCGACCAGGACCGACGAACCCGGCCACACCGGCGGGCAGCTCGCCTTCGGGCCCGGCGGGAACCTCTACATCGGGGTCGGCGACGACATCAACCCCTTCGCCTCCGACGGCTACGCGCCGATCGACGAGCGCGCCGGGCGGCAGAACTTCGACGCCCAGCGCAGCTCGGCCAACACCAACGACCTGCGCGGCAAGATCCTGCGGATCCACCCGGAGAGCAACGGCACCTACACGGTCCCCTCGGGCAACATGTTCCCGGCGGGCACCGCGCAGACCCGGCCGGAGATCTACGCGATGGGCTTCCGCAACCCGTTCCGGTTCGCGGTGGACCCCGAGACCGGCTGGATCTCGATGGCCGACTACGGACCCGACGCCGGAGCGGCCAACGCCAACCGGGGGCCCGAGGGCACCGTCGAGTGGAACCTGATCAAGTCGCCCGGTTTCTACGGCTGGCCGTACTGCGTCGGCAACAACACCCCCTACAACGACTACGACTTCGCCACCTCGACCTCGGGGGCGAAGTTCAACTGCGCGGCGCCGGTCAACAACTCGCCCAACAACACCGGCCTGACCAACCTGCCCGCGGCCAAGGCCGCCACGGTCTGGTACACCTACCACCTCACGCCCGAGTGGCCCGAGATGGGCGACAGCGGCGGCGCGGCCCCGATGGGCGGTCCGTTCTACCACTACGACGAGGCCAACCCCTCGACGACCAAGTTCCCCGCCTACTTCGACAAGACCCCGTTCTTCTACGAGTGGAGCCGCAACTACCTCGCCGAGATGCGGCTGGACGGCGGCGGGAACGTCCTGAAGGTCAACCGGTTCCTGTCCAACCTCGGGTTCAGGTCGCCGATGCACATGAAGTTCGGCCCGGACGGCTCGATGTACCTGATCGAGTGGGGCGCCGGCTACGGCGGGTCCAACCCCGACGACGGCGTCTACCGGATCGACTACGTCAGCGGCTCCCGGTCCCCGGTGGCCAAGGCGAGCGGGACGCCCACCTCCGGCAAGGCCCCTCTCCAGGTGCAGTTCTCCTCGGCCGGGTCGGCGGACCCGGACGGCGACCCGTTCACCTACGCGTGGGACTTCACCGGCGACGGCACGACCGACTCCACCGCGGCCGGCCCCTCCTTCACCTACACCGCCAACGGCACCTTCACCGCCAAGCTGACGATCACCGACTCCTCGGGCAAGAGCGGTTCGGCGACGGTGCCCATCACCGTCGGCAACACCGCGCCGGTCGTGACGTTCGGCTCGCCGCCCAACGGCGGGGTCATCTCCTTCGGGGACTCGGTCGGCTACACGGTGACGGTCACCGACCCGGAGGACGGCATGATCGACTGCTCCAAGGTCGTCGTGGTCACGGCCCTCGGCCATGACACCCACAGCCACGACACGGGCCAGTTCGCCGGCTGTTCGGGCACCGTCTCGACCACCGCCTCCGGGCACGACGCCGACGCCAACACCTACTACGTCCTCACCGCGACCTACACCGACAAGGGCGGGCTGGCCGCGAGCGCCAACCTGATCCTGCAGCCACGGCAGAAGCAGGCGGAGTACTTCACCGGCTCCTCCGGCGTCCGGGTGGTCGAGCAGGCCGGCGCGCAGAACGGCAAGCGCGTGGGCGACATCTCCAACAACGACTGGATCTCCTTCTCGCCGATGAGCGTGCAGGGGATCACCTCGGTGGCCTACCGGGTCTCCTCCCCCTACGGGGGCGGCGCCATCGAGCTGCGCGCCGACTCGCCGACCGGCCAGCTGCTGTCCACCACCGCCGTGCCGAACACCGGCGGCTGGGACACCTACCAGTCGCTGACCGCCACACCCGTGGCGGCCCTGTCCGGCAGCCACCCGCTGTTCCTGGTGTTCAAGCATCCGACGGCCAACCAGTTCGACCTCGACTCCTTCACCCTGAACGGGGCGGGCGTCGGCGCTCCGGGCGGCCCCGTGGCGGACGCCGTCTACACCCTGACCGCCGCGCACAGCTCCAAGGTGGCCGACGTCGAGGGCCAGTCCACGGCCGACGGCGCCAAGGTGGTGCAGTGGGGCGGAAACGGCGGGACCAACCAGCAGTGGAAGGCCGTCGACCGGGGGAACGGCAACTTCGCCCTCTCCTCGGTCAGGAGCGGTAAGTGCCTGGACGTCAACGCCGGGTCCACCGCGGCGGGCGCACTGATCATCCAGTGGACCTGTCACACCGCCGCCAACCAGCAGTGGAAGTTCGCGCCGACGGCGAACGGCAACTGGAAGATCACCTCCGTGGGCAGCGGCCACTGCCTGGAGGTCCCCGGCGCCACCACGGCCGACGGCACCCAGCTCACCCAGGGGACCTGCGGGACCGGCACCAACCAGCAGTGGAAGCTCACGCGGGTGAGCTGATCCGCCCCCCTCGGGCCGACCGGCCCAGCCCGCCGACTTTTGCGTGAATCCGCAAAAGTCGGCGGGCATTTAGCTAAAAGGTCTTCACAACACGAGCAGAAGGAGGTTAGCTTCTGCACACCAACTCCGAATGCGGAGGTGTTGTGAAGCGCATTACCGCTCGTCCGGAGAGTCCGCACCAGGCTGTGCTGCTCCGGCTGCTCCGTGAGAGAGCGCGCTCGCGCGCCGAGCTCGGCGACGTGGTCGAGCTGTCACGCTCCAAGCTCAACCTCGAACTCGACCGGCTGATCGAGCTGCGGCTGGCCGAGCAGGCGGGCCTGGCGGCCTCGCGCGGCGGGCGCAGGTCGGGCCTGGTACGGCTGGCCGCGAGCATGCGCTTCGCCGGTGTCGACATCGGCGCCACCTCGGTCGACGTGGCCGTCACCGACGGCGAGCTGGGGATCCTCGGCCGCGCGAGCGAGCCGTGCGATGTGCGCGACGGACCCGTGACCGTGCTGGACCGGGCCGCGGAGATGCTCGCCAAGCTGCGCGGCCAGGGACTGTTCACCCAGCTCCACGGGGTGGGGGTCGGCATCCCCGGGCCGGTCAGCTTCCGCGAGGGAGTGCCGGTCGCACCGCCGATCATGCCCGGCTGGGACCGCTACCCCGTCAGGGAGACGCTCGGGCAGGAGCTCGGCTGTCCCGTGGTGGTCGACAACGACGTCAACATCATGGCCCTCGGCGAGCTCCACGCGGGGCTGGCCAAGCAGGTGGACGACTTCCTGTTCGTCAAGATCGGCACCGGCATCGGCTGCGGGATCGTGGTGGACGGCAAGATCTACCGAGGGGTCTCCGGCAGCGCCGGGGACATCGGCCACATCCGCGTCGACGACGCGGGCCCCACCTGCGCCTGCGGGAACGTCGGCTGCCTCGAGGCCTACTTCGGCGGTGCCGCCCTGGCCAGGGAGGCGATGGCCGTCGCCGACCGCTCGCCGTACCTCGGCGAACGGCTCCGCCGGACGGGCACGCTGACCGGCGAGGACGTCGCCGCGGCGGCCGAGCTGGGCGACGCCGAGGCGGTGCGGCTCATCAGGGACGGCGGTCGCCGGGTCGGCCTGGTGCTGGCCGGGCTGGTCAGCTTCTTCAACCCCGGCCTCGTGATCGTCGCGGGAGGCGTGGCCCGGCTGGGCCACGTGCTGCTGGCGGAGATCAGAAGCGTCGTCTACCGCCGCTCACTGCCACTGGCGACCGGCAACCTCCCCATCGTGCTGTCGGAGCTCGGTGACAGCGCCGGCGTGATCGGCGCGGCCCGGCTCGGCAGCGACCACGTTCTCTCGGCCCCATGAACGATCAGCGAGGCCCCATGTCCGAAGACAGCCCCCTGCTCGTGATGAGGGGGATCGTCAAGCAGTTTCCCGGCGTGCGCGCCCTGGACGGCGTCGATCTCGACGTCCGCGCGGGGGAGGTGCACTGCCTGCTCGGCCAGAACGGCGCGGGCAAGTCCACCCTCATCAAGATCCTCTCGGGGGCGCACCAGCCCGACGAGGGCACCATCACCCTGGGCGCCGAGCGGGCGCGGCTGAGCAGCCCGATCGCGGCGATCCGGTCGGGAATCTCGACGATCTACCAGGAGCTCGACCTGGTCGACGGGCTGAGCGTGGCGCAGAACATCTTCCTCGGTCACGAGCCGGCCCGGCTGGGCTTCGTCAGCCGGGGCGAGGCCAACCGGGCCGCGCGGCGCCTGCTGGAGCGGCTGGGGCACGCGGAGATCCGGCCCGGCACGGAGGTGGGCCGGCTGTCCCCGGCGGCCAAGCAGGTGGTCAGCATGGCGCGGGCGCTCTCGCGCGACACGCGGCTGATCATCATGGACGAGCCGTCGGCGGCCCTGGCCCACGACGAGGTGGGCAACCTGTTCCGGATCATCCGGGAGCTGACCGCCCAGGGCGTGGCGGTGATCTACATCTCGCACCGGCTGGAGGAGATCCGGGAGATCGGCGACCGGGTGACCGTGCTCAAGGACGGGCGCACGGTGGCGGTGGGCCTGCCGGCGCAGCAGACGCCGACCTCGCAGGTGGTGGCGTTGATGACCGGCCGCAGCGTCGAGCACGTCTTCCCGCCGCGCCCGGCGCCCGGCAGTCATGCGGGCCGGCCGGAGGTGCTGCGGGTGGAGGGGCTCGGCGTGGCGGGGGTCTTCGCCGACGTCTCCTTCTCGGTGCGGGCGGGGGAGATCGTGGGGCTGGCCGGACTGGTCGGCTCGGGCCGCTCGGAGATCATCGAGGCGATCTACGGCGCGCGCCGGTTCTCGGGGCAGGTGGTCCTGGAGGGCCGGCCGGTACGGCGCGGCGGCACGGCCGGGGCGGTGCGGCTGGGTATGGGCCTGGCCCCGGAGGAGCGCAAGGCCCAGGCGCTGCTGCTGGACCAGAGCGTGACCCGCAACATCTCCCTGGCCGGCCTCGGCGGATACTCCCGGTTCGGCTGGCTCGACCGGCGCCGCGAGGCGCGGGACGCGCACGCTCTGGTCGAGACGCTGGGCATCCGGCCCGCCGATCCGGAGCGGCCGATCAAGACGTTGTCGGGCGGCAACCAGCAGAAGGCGGTGCTGGCCCGCTGGCTGCTCAACGGCCGCAAGCTGCTGCTGCTGGACGAGCCGACCCGGGGGGTGGACGTGGGCGCGCGGGCGGAGCTGTACGCCGTCATCCGCGACCTGGCCGACAAGGGCATCGGGGTGCTGCTGGTCTCCAGCGAGGTGCCCGAGGTGCTGGGCCTGGCCGACCGGGTCCTGGTGATCCGCGAGGGCGCGATCATCCATCAGGCCGACGCCCGCGAACTGGACGAACATCGAGTAATCGACATGATCATGGAAGGGAGTGCGCTGTGACCGATCCGCAAGGCCAGGCTCCCGCGAGCCCGGTGGACGAGGTGAGAGCGGCCGCACCCGGGCCGGGGCGTGGCGGGGCGGCCGGGTCCAGGCCCGCCGCGGCTCCCGGACCGCTGGCCCGGCTGGGCGAGGTGCCGCATCTGGGCCTGGTGGCGGCGCTGGCGCTGCTGGCGGTGGTCGGCCTGGTGACGGTGCCCGACACCTTCGCCACCACCTCCAACCTGGTGAGCATCCTGGCGCTGGCCGCGACGATCGGGGTGATCACCGTCGGCGCGACGTTCGTGATCATCGGTGGCGGGATCGATCTGTCGGTCGGCGCGGTGATGGCGCTGGCGTCGGTGTGGGCCACCACGCTGGCCACCCAGTCCTACGGCCCCTTCGTGATGATCGTGTGCGCGGTGCTGGTCGGCACCGGCGCCGGGCTGGTCAACGGTCTGCTGATCGCCTACGGGCGGCTGGTGCCGTTCATCGCGACGCTGGCGATGCTGGTGGCCGCCCGGGGACTGGCGCAGCGGATGTCGGACCGCAAGACGCAGCTGGTGGCCCAGGGCAACGAGCTGATCGTGGAGCTGTCGACCACCCGGCTGCTGGGCCTGCCGCTCCTGGTGTACGTCTTCGCGCTGGTGGTCGTGCTGGGCTGGGTGCTGCTGAACCGCACGACCTTCGGCCGCCGGACCTACGCGGTGGGCGGTAACGCCGAGGCGGCGCGGCTGGCGGGCATCGACGTGCGCCGGCACACGATGTGGCTGTACGCGCTGTCGGGACTGTGCTGCGGCATCGCGGCGGTTCTGATCATGGCGCGGACCACGACGGGCTCCTCCACGCATGGAGACCTGTACGAGCTGGACGCGATCGCCGCGGTCATCATCGGCGGCACGCTGCTGACCGGTGGCCGGGGGTCGATCATCGGGTCGATCCTGGGCCTGCTGATCTTCACGGTGATCACGAACCTGTTCATCCTCAACGGGCTCAACACCAGCGACCAGCTGATCGCCAAGGGACTGATCATCGTGGTCGCCGTGCTGCTGCAGCGGCGCGGGCTGAGGTCGCCGATCTGAACGACCCGCCTGCCGCGGGCCGGTCAGGGGTCCACGGCAGGCGGGTCCCGGCCGGTGCCGGGCCCATCCTTCCTTCCTCCCTTCCTCCTGAAACACGCCTTCCCCCTCCGCAAAGGAGCATGGTCATGACAGACAGACTCGCCCGCCGGGGTTTCCTGGTCGGCGGAGCCGTGATCGGCGCCGGTGCCCTGGCCAGTGCCTGCACCAGCAACACCCCGGCCGCGGCGCCGAGCACGGCCGCGGCGGCGCCGGCGCCGGCGGCCACCGGCGGCAACGACGCCCCCGGCGAGAAGGTCGTCATCGGCTTCTCGGCGCCGGCCGCCGACCACGGCTGGATCGCCGCGATCGCCAAGAACGCCGAGGCCGCGGCCAAGCAGTACGCCGATGTGGAGTTCCGGCCGGTCGAGCCGACCAACGACATCAACGCGCAGATCTCGGCGGTGGAGTCGCTGATCGCGGCCAAGGTCTCCGCGCTGGTGATCCTGCCCAACGACGGCCAGCAGCTCAACCAGATCGCCCGGCAGGCCGCCGACGCGGGCATCCCGGTGATCAACCTGGACCGGGTCTTCCCCGACAAGCTGTCGTACCGCACCTGGATCGGCGGGGACAACTACGGCATGGGGGTGGCGGCCGGGCACTACATCGGCAAGACGCTCAAGGACAAGGGGGTGGCCGACCCGGTGATCCTGGAGATCCAGGGCATCGCGACGCTGCCGCTGACCCAGGACCGCAGCAAGGGCTTCGCCGACGCGCTGAAGACCTACGGCTTCGGGGTGACGGCCAGGCAGGACGCGCAGTTCACGGTGGAGTCGGGCACCAAGGTGACCAGCAACCTGCTGCAGGCGCACAAGAAGATCGACGCGATCTGGAACCACGACGACGACCAGGGCATCGGGGTGCTGGCCGCGGTCAAGGAGGCCGGGCGTGACGAGTTCTTCATGGTCGGCGGGGCCGGGTCGGCCAACGCGATGCGTGAGATCCAGGCGGGTACCGGGGTGTTGCGGGCCACCGTCACCTACAGTCCCACGATGGCCTCCTCGGCGGTCAAGCTGGCCCGCCTGGTCGCGCAGGGCAAGGGGATGAGCGACCTGCTGGAGAAGCAGGTGCCGCAGTCGATCACGCTGGCCTCGGAGACCATCACCAAGGACAACGTCGACGCCTACCTCCCGCTCGGATTCGAGTCCTGATGGCCGCTGACGACAGGCCGACGCTGGGGATCGGCATGGTCGGCTACGCGTTCATGGGGCGGGTGCACTCCCAGGCCTGGCGCAGTGTCGACGCCTTCTTCGACCTGCCGGCCAGGCCGGTGATGGCGGCACTGGGCGGGCGTTCGAAGGAGGCCACCGCCACCGCGGCCCGTCAGATGGGCTGGGCGGCGGCCGAGACCGACTGGCGTGACCTGATCGCCCGTGACGACGTGCAGGTGGTCGACATCTGCACGCCGGGCGACTCGCACGCCGAGATCGCGATCGCCGCGCTGGCCGCGGGCAAGCACGTCATCTGCGAGAAGCCGCTGGCCAACAGCGTGGCCGAGGCCGAGGCGATGGCCGAGGCCGCCCGCACCGCGGCCGAGCGCGGTGTGCACGCGATGGTGGCCTTCAACTACCGGCGGGTCCCGGCCGTCGCGCTGGCCCGCCGCTGGGTCGCCGAGGGCCGCCTCGGCCGCCTGCACCACGTGCGCGCCCAGTATCTGCAGGACTGGATCGCCGACCCCGCCTTCCCGCTGGTGTGGCGGCTGCAGCGGGACAGGGCGGGCTCGGGGGCGCTGGGCGACATCGGCGCGCACATCATCGACACCGCCCAGTTCATCACCGGCGACCAGATCACCGGTGTGTCGGCGCTGACCGAGACCTTCGTCCGGCAGCGCCCGCTGGCCGAGGGGTCCGCCGGCCTCAGCGCGGGCGGCACCTCGGCGCGGAGCGGCACGGTCGACGTCGACGACGCCGCGCTGTTCCTGGCCCGATTCGCCGGTGGGGCGGTCGGCTCGTTCGAGGCCACCCGCTTCGCCACCGGCCGCAAGAACGCGCTGCGCATCGAGGTCAACGGCTCGGCCGGCAGCCTGGCCTTCGACTTCGAGGCGATGAACGAGCTGTGGTTCCACGACCACACCTTGCCCGCGGCCGAGGCCGGCTTCCGCCGTATCCTCGTCACCGAGGCCGAGCACCCCTACGCCGGAGCCTGGTGGCCACCCGGCCACGGCCTGGGCTACGAGCACACCTTCACCCACGAGATCAAGGACTTCGTCGAGGCCGTGGCGGCCGGCGCGGCCCCGGCCCCGGCGTTCGCCGACGGGCTGCGGGTGCAGCGGGTGCTGGCCGCGGTCGAGGCCAGCGCGGCCGATGAGAGCCGCTTCACCGCTGTGGAGGGACCGTGACCCGACCCATCACCCTGTTCACCGGACAGTGGGCCGACCTGCCGTTCGAGGAGGTGTGCAAGCTGGCCTCCGGATGGGGCTACGACGGTCTGGAGATCGCCTGCTGGGGCGACCACTTCGAGGTCGACAAGGCCCTGGCCGACGACGCCTACGTCGAGCGCAAACGGGAGGTGCTGGCCCGCCACGGCCTCAAGGTCTGGGCCATCTCCAACCACCTGGTCGGCCAGGCGGTCTGCGACCACCCCATCGACGGCCGCCACCGCGCCATCCTGCCGGCCCGCATCTGGGGCGACGGCGAGCCCGAGGGCGTGCGCCGCCGCGCCGCCGAGGAGATCAAGGACACCGCCCGCGCCGCCGCCAAACTCGGCGTGGACACCGTCGTCGGCTTCACCGGCTCGGCCGTCTGGCACACCGTCGCGATGTTCCCCCCGGTCCCACCCTCCATGATCGACGACGGCTACGCCGACTTCGCCGACCGCTGGAACCCGATCCTGGACGTCTTCGACGAGGTCGGCGTCCGCTTCGCGCACGAGGTGCACCCCAGCGAGATCGCCTACGACTACCACACCACCGTCCGCGCCCTGGCGGCCATCGGCCACCGGCCGGCCTTCGGCCTGAACTGGGACCCCTCCCACATGGTCTGGCAGGAGCTCGACCCGGTCGGCTTCATCCTGGACTTCGCCGACCGGATCTACCACGTCGACTGCAAGGACGCCAAGGTCCGCACCGGCGACGGCCGCCGTGGCCGGCTGGCCTCCCACCTGCCCTGGGCCGACCCGCGCCGCGGCTGGGACTTCGTCTCCACCGGCCGCGGGGACGTGCCGTGGGAGGACTGCTTCCGGGCGCTGAACAGCATCGGCTACACCGGGCCGATCTCGATCGAGTGGGAGGACGCCGGGATGGACCGCCTGGACGGCGCCCCCGAGGCGCTGGAGGTGATCCGCAGGCTCAACGCCATCACCCCGCCGGCGGCCGCCTTCGACGCCGCCTTCTCCTCCGAGTGAGCGCCACTCCCTCCTCGGGACGAGGGATGGGACACGGCCTCGGGACGAGGGAATCGTGCCCTGCTGGTCGGCCGGGAGAGTTGACCGCCGCTGGGATGTCGTGCTGCACGACGGATCAACTCTCCGCGCGACAGACGGTGTTCCTGGGTGGGACGCGGAGGTCGATGAAGTACCGGTTGGCGTGCGCGATCGTGCACGGATCACCCGTGTGGTACAGCCCGTGCCCATGTCCCTCGAAGCGGATCGTGCCCGATCCCGGCACCCGGAGGGCGAGGTCGGCGGTGTCCGCATAGTCGGTCCACGTGCCCGCGCCGACGAACGGCGGCAGCTGGTCCACGGGAAGAGGAGCGGTGGGATTGCGTACCGGTTCCGGCCAGCCCACGCAGCCCAGCGGGTGCCACAGCTCGTTACCGGACAGGTGCGGTGCGATCCGGTCGCCCAGGGCTCGCAGGCGGCGGTACTCCGCGTAGTCGCGATAGCGGATTCCGTCCAGGCAATGGGTCATGTTCATCCCGACGAACGAGGGTGGCTTCAAACTGCCCAGCGTTCCCGCCTTGACGTAGTCGGAGAATCCGGTGGCGTCCCCCTTCTCGGCCCGCCTGATCGCCTGGGCCAGTTCCTTCCACCGGGCGTTGTCCACGCCGGGCGTGACGAGGTGGGGCATGGCGGCCACGGTGATGTCGAAACCGCTGTACGCGACCCCCTTCTCGGCGGGCACGGGGGAGCGGTCGGCCGTGGAGCGGAGTCCCTTCCAGGCTGTGCCGATGTCGCGTCCATGCAGTGCGCAGGCGGGGTCGTCCGCGCACCACTGGGAGAAACGGGTGAACTGCGCCTCCATGAGGGCGTATCGCGTTTGCTCCTCCTCGCTCTTGTCTCGGAGCGTGTTGACGATCCCGTCCAGGTACATCGCTCGTACCCGGCTGGGGAAGAGCCTGGCATAGGCGAGCCCGGGAACGCCGCCGTAGGAGGTGGCCATGAAGGTGAGCTGCCGCTCGCCCATCGCCGAACGGATCGCGTCGATGTCGCGCGCGAACGAGGCGGAGTCGAGGTGACCGAACAGGTCAGGGTCGGCGGCGCGACAGCTCTCGGCGGCCGCCCGGTTCGAGCGGGCCAGCGCGGCCCACTCGCGCTCGTTGTCCGGCGTGGTGATCCACGGACCGGCGCTGAGGCAGTCCTGGTCGAGGAGACCCAGCTCGATGCCGTTGCGCGGCAGGAGGCTGACGACGTCGAAGCGGTCCCGGATCTGGGCGAAGCTGCCCGCGTGCCGCTCGAGGTCCTGCACCCCGGACCCGCCGGGCCCGCCGGGGATGGAGAACAGCACGCCGACGCGGTGGCGCCTGCCGGTGTGGGGCAGCATCGCGAGGGGGAGCGTGATCGTGCGGCCCTGGGGTCTGGCCCAGTCGACGGGGACGCGGATCTCACTGCAGAGCATCTTGTCGCAGGGCTTCCACGCCAATGTGGACTCGGGAGTGGCGGCGGCGGATACGGGCGCAGCGCCCACCAGGAGGATCGTGGCGGCCGAACCGGCGAGCAGCGGCCGGAGGCGGTGTCCGCGCAGCGCGATGGCGGCCGCTGCGGCGGCCAGGGCGGCGACGGCGTAGGCGGCCAGCAATGCGCCCGCGGCGATCGGGGTGAGCAGGCCGTCAGCGGCTATCTGGCCGGGCAGCGCCCCGATGAGGTGCGCGCCGATCTGGTAGCCGAGCGGGCGCGGCAGGGTCTGCGCGGCGGCGGGCAGGATCAGCAGCAGGACGATCAGCGTGACCAGCGTGCCCGCCGTGGAACGGATCGCCGTGCCGAGTCCTAGCCCCATGAGCGCGACCAGCGGCATCGAGGTGCCGGTGATCAGCAGTCCCGCCAGGACGCCCGGCTCGGACAGGGAGGCACCGAGCGTCTCCCCGCCCAGCAGCACCGTGTCCGCTCTGGTGCCGAGGACCGCCATGGTGGCGGCGTACATGCCGAAGACCAGCACCTGCCCCGCGACCAGGCTCACGGCCACCAGGACCGGGATCTTCGCGAGGAGGAAGGTACGGCGAGCAGGGACGGCCGTCAGGCTCGTGCTGATGTGGCCCGTGCCGTATTCGGTGGTGATGGAGAGCGCGCCGAGCGCGCCCATCACGAGGTAGGCGAAGGGCAGGCCGGCGCCCAGCCCGTCGCCCAGGCTGTCGAAGCGCCGCAGGTCCGCGCCCCGCTGGGCATCGAAACCGCGCGTGACCAGGAAGGCCACGCCCGCGCTGAGGCCCACCGCGATCAGTGCGGAGATCAGCAGGTAGAGGTTGGAGCGGAGCGTTCTGAACTTCAGCCACTCCGCCGCGATCGCGTCCTTCATCGTGCCACGTACTCCCTGCTGTCGTCGGTCAGCTCCATGAATGCCTCCTCCAGGGAGGCCTCGCGCGGCGTGAGCTCGTACAGCGCGATGCCGTGGGCGAAGGCCAGCTCACCGATGCGCCTGGCTTCGAGCCCGGTCACCGCCAGCCCGTCCTCCGCCCGGACGACGCCCCCGTCGGCCTGCAGGACCATCGCCAGCGCCGCCGGGTCGGCGGCGTGGACGAGCACGTCGCGCCGGTACCGCTCGGCGAGGACCGCCATGGCCGTGTCGGCGATCAAGCGGCCGCGCCCCACCACCACGACGTGGTCGGCGGTCACGGCCATCTCGGCCATCAGGTGGCTGGAGACGAGCACCGCCCGACCCTCCGCGGCCAGCGTGCGCATCAGCTCGCGGATCCACCGCACGCCCTCCGGGTCCAGTCCGTTGACCGGTTCGTCGAACATCAGCGCCTCCGGGTCGCCCAGCAGCGCCACCGCGATCCCGAGCCGCTGCTTCATGCCCAACGAGAACCTCGCGATCCGCTTGCCCGCCACGGACGTCAGCCCCACCCGGTCGATCACCTCCTCCACTCGGGCCAGGCCGATGCCGTTGCTGCGCGCCACGCACGCCACGTGCGCCCGTGCGGTGCGGCCACCGTGTACGGCTCCGGCGTCCAGCAGCGCCCCGAGCGTCAGCAGCGGGCGTTTGAGCGAGGCGTAGGGCCGCCCGGCGACCAGGGTGGTGCCGGCGTGCGGGGCTTCCAGGCCGAGGACGGCTCGCATCGTGGTGGATTTCCCGGCGCCGTTGGGTCCGAGGAAACCGGTCACCTGGCCCGGTTCCGCGGCGAAGGTGAGCTCGTCCACCGCGGTGGCGTCGCCATATCTGACTGTGAGGCCATTGATTTCGATCACGGGGTCCAACCTCGCCGCGTGTGCTCGCGTCCTCCATCCGCGCACGCCCAGCACATGAGGCGGGATCTCCCACCCTCGAAGGTAGGGCTGGGCCTACCGTGTGGCCGGTGATCGGCAGGCAGACTGGCGGGGTGAGCAGAGTCAGGAGGGGGTTGATCGCGGCGGCCGGGGTGCCGCTGAACGCGATCATGGGTGTGGCCGTGGTCCTCGCCTGGGTGCCGACCATCCGTGCGGCTGTCGTCTCGCTGCAGCGAGCGTGGGCGGGAGCGGCTCTGGGGCGGGACATCCCCGCGCGTGAGCCCGGCCTGCGCGTGCTGGCCTGGCTGGCGATCAACGCTGTCGTCGGCCCGGCCCTTCTGACGGCGGTGGCCGCCGTGGTGAACACCGTGGGTGTCATCTTCTACCTGCAGCCCGCCGTCAACGGCCCGAGTGTGACCTTCACGCTCAGCCTGGCGCTGCTCACCCTCTCGGCACTCGCCCTGGCCGTCGCCGCGCTCATGGGACTGGCCGAGGCCCGGCTCGCCGAACTGCTCCTCGGTAGTGGTGGCCCGCTGGCCCGGCGGGTGCGGGAGCTGACCGCCTCCAGGGCCGCCGCCGTCGACGCGCGGGCGGCCGAACTGCGCCGGATCGAGCGCGACCTGCACGACGGCGCCCAGGCCAGGCTCATCGCGGTACGGATGAACCTCGGCCTGGCCAGGAGCGCCAATGACCTTGAGCAGGCCCGCGAGCTGATCGAGGAGGCATGGGAGTCAGTCGGACAGGCCCTCACCGACCTGCGCGATCTGGTGCGCGGCATCCACCCGCCCGTGCTCGCCGACCGCGGCCTGGCGGGCGCGATCGAAGCGACCGCCCTGCTCTGCCCCGTCCCGGTCGCCACGGACCTCGTCTTGACCGGCCGCCCCGAGCCGCCGGTCGAGTCCGCGCTCTACTTCGCCGCTGTCGAGGCCATGTCCAACGTCACCAAGCACAGCCAGGCCACCCGTGCATGGGTGCGGGTGCGCCACACCGGCGACGGCCTCCGCCTGGTCGTCGGCGACAACGGGCACGGCGGCGCGGATCCGGCGGCGGGGACCGGCCTGCGCGGGATCGCGGAACGCCTGTCCGCCTTCGACGGCACGCTGACCGTGCAGAGCCCGCCGGGCGGTCCGACCATCCTCACCATGGAGCTGCCGTGCGCGTAGTGATCGCCGAGGATCTCGCCCTGCTTCGCGACGGCCTGATCCGGCTACTGTCGGCGCACGGCTTCGAGGTCGTCGAGGCGGTGGACAACGGCCCCATGCTCCTGACGGCCCTGGTGGAGCAGACCCCCGACGTGGCCGTCATCGACGTGCGGCTCCCGCCCACCTTCACCGATGAGGGCCTGCGCACCGCCCTGGAGGCCCGGCGCCGCCGGCCGGGGCTTCCGGTGCTGATCTTGTCGCAGTACGTCGAGCAGCTCTATGCCCGCGAGCTCCTCTCGGACCGGTCGGGCGGCATCGGATACCTTCTGAAGGACCGCATCGGCGACGTGGCGGAATTCGTCGAGTCGGTGCGCCGGGTCGCCGGCGGCGGCACCGCCATGGACGCGGAGGTGATCTCCCAGCTCCTGACCCGCCGATCGAGGGACGAACCCCTGGCGGAGCTGACCGTCAGGGAGCGCGAGGTCCTTGCCCTGATGGCGGAGGGCCTGTCCAACCTGGCGATAGCGACCCGCTTCGGGGTCACGGACAAGGCGATCGGCAAGCACACCAACAACATCTTCGCCAAGCTCGGCCTCCCGCCCTCCGACGACCACAACCGCCGCGTCATGGCCGTCCTCGCCTACCTCCAGGCGGGCCCCGTCTCTCCGGATCCGTCCTGGTAACAGTGCGGATGCTCTGATTGTTGCGGCCCGGGGCGTGCCGCACGCCGCCGACAACGTTCGATCCCTCCGAAATCCCGGTTCAGGCGCGGTCCGGCGGCTCATCGCACAGATCTTGACGTCACCCCGGATTCCACCGGAGCGGGGCAATCTGCCAGGGGAATTGTGGATGTATGAGGGAAATGCCGGTAAAACAGAAGTCTGTCCGGTTTGTGTTTCGCGCGGCTCCGGGACGAGAGCCGTGAGTCCCACCGGGAGGAGACGCCCATGAAGGGCAGACGGTCGTCGGCGCTCGGCGCGGCAATCATCGCCACGGTCGCGCTCTGGCCGGCCGGGATCTCGGCGGTGGCCTCGACCTCGGGCCCCGCCGGGGCGGTGGCGGCCGCCTCTTCCCGGAGTGACATCTCCACCGCCAGGCCCTGCCGGCGCAAGGGCCCTCTGGTCTGCTGCGGGTCCGAGAAAGGCGTCAGGTGCCACCGGAGCTTGCGGGAGCGCCGGGACGGGCTGGAGGACCTTCATGACGAATGGCGGGAGCGCCACAGAAGAGACGACCAGTAGCCGGCGGCGGGCCGGCCCGTCCGTCCGCCTGGCCGGCTCGGGCCCGAGCCGGCGCCTACCCCGCGGGAGACCGGGAGATCCACTTGCACGGACGCGGCCTGACCGTGATCCCCTCCTACTTCTGCCAGATCAC
>NZ_JBSFPS010000203.1:0-18997 GCF_053588315.1 Streptosporangium sp. NPDC003464
ACAACGCCCTCAACAACACCGAAGGCACCGCCGCCCAGCTCACCATCCACGCGACCACCGCCTACGGCGACATCACCGCCCGCAGCCTCTGACCCACAACCTCCGAGGAGCACCAGCATGAGGAATCTGGCCATCGCGGCGAACGGGCTGCGCAAGTCCTACGGCGACAAGGTCGTGCTCGACGGCGTCGACCTGACCGTCCCCGAAGGGACGATCTTCTCCCTGCTCGGCCCGAACGGCGCGGGCAAGACCACCACCGTCCAAATCCTCTCCACCCTGATCCCCGCCGACGGCGGCGCCGTCCAGGTCGCCGGCCATGACCTGGCCCGCAGGCCGGACGACGTGCGTGGCGCGATCGGTGTCACCGGCCAGTACTCGGCCGTCGACAAGCTGCTCACCGGCGAGGAGAACCTGCTCCTCATGGCCGACCTCAAGCACCTGTCCCGCAGGGACGGCAAGCGCAGGGCCGCCGAACTGCTCGCCCGCTTCGACCTGGTCGACGCGGCGCGCAGACCGGCCGGAACCTACTCCGGCGGCATGCAACGCCGGCTCGACCTGGCGATGACCCTGGTCGGCGACCCCCGCCTGATCTTCCTGGACGAGCCCACCACCGGCCTCGACCTGCGCAGCCGCCGCTCCATGTGGCAGATCGTGCGCGAACTCGTCGCGAGCGGCGTCACCATCTTCCTCACCACCCAGTATCTGGAGGAGGCCGACGAACTCGCCGACCGCATCGCCCTCCTCGACCACGGACGGCTGATCGCCGAAGGCACCGCCGAAGAGCTCAAGCGGCTCATCCCCGGTGGCCACATCGAGCTCACCTTCGCCGACACGCACCTGCTCGACTCCGCTCGCCACCTCATCGGCGCAGGGGTCGCCGACCCCGAGGCGCTCACCCTGCAGGTGCCGAGCGACGGCGGCGTCCGCGCGATCCGCGAACTGCTCGTCGTCCTGGACGAACGCTCGATCGACATCACCGACATGAGCGTCCACACCCCCGACCTCGACGACGTCTTCCTCACCCTCACCGGCCAGCAGAAGGAGGCCACCCGATGAGCACCCTCCCCCTCGCCATGCGCGACTCCTCCACCATGGTCCGGCGCCAGCTCAAGCGTCTGCTCCGCTACCCGTCCATGACCGTGCAACTGGTCGCCACGCCCGTCGTCCTCCTGCTCCTGTTCGTCTACGTCCTCGGCGGCACCCTCGGCGACGGACTCGGCGGCGGCCGCGACGCCTACGTCAACTACATCGTCCCCGGCATCCTGCTCATGGCGGCGGCCACCGCCGCGACCGGGACCGCCGTCATGGTCGCCACCGACATGACCGAAGGCATCATCGCCCGTTTCCGCACCATGCGGATCTCCCGGGCCTCGGTCCTCACCGGCCACGTCGTCGGCAGCGTCATCCAGCAACTGCTCGGCATGGCCGTCCTCATCGGCATCGCCCTCGCGATCGGCTTCAGCCCGAACGCCACCGCCGCCGAGTGGCTGGCCGCCACCGGCCTGCTCACCCTGTTCGCCGTGGCCATCACCTGGCTCGCGGTCGCCCTCGGCCTGAAGTCCCCGACCCCCGAGGCCGCCGGCAACGCCCCGATGCCCCTGATCCTGCTGCCCTTCCTAGGCAGCGGCTTCGTCCCCACCGACTCCATGCCCACCGCCCTGCGCTGGTTCGCCGAGTACCAGCCCTTCACCCCGATCATGGAAACCGTCCGCGGCCTCCTCCTCGGCACCCCGATCGGCAACAGCGCCGCCATCGCCACCGCCTGGTGCGCCGGCATCGCCGCCGTGTCCTACCTCTGGGCCAAGAACACCTTCAACAAGGCCTGACCATGAAACCGGCCGAACAGGGCCGTCGGACCAGTGGGTCCGACGGCCCTGAGCCTTTTCCCGCCCGGGGATCGCGGGAGACTTCCTTCCGCCCGGCGACGGCCAGGCGCCGGGACGCGCGGCGATGCGTCGCCCCTTGAGACCGCCGTCGTTGCTCGAGGACCCGCACCGAGCGGTTGGCCTGACCGGCTCTGACAGGCGCTGAGAGCGTGTGTCAGCCCATGATGCGCGTGGTGTCAGCGGTCACCGGCATCGTCTTGCCCAACGGGAGGGACGGACCGCCCGAGGCCACCTGACAAGGAGAACCCCGTCATGATCGCATTCGCCGCGGCGCTGCAACTGCTCATCGCGCCGGCCTTCCTGAGCATCCCGCTGGTGCGTCACCGCTACGGGAGCGACGCGAAGGCGAACGCGGAGGCGGAGCTGACCCGTCAGGGCGTCCACATCGCCGTGCTGGAGCAGAACAAGCTCAGCTTCGACGCCAGCGGTCACGAAACAGCCGTCCCGATCACGGTCGCCCTGGTGATGTCGGCGCCGGCCGTACTGAACCTGTCCGGGAGCGACCGGGGCCAGACGCTGTCCTGGGTCTTCCAGCCGATCGTCCTGGTCGGCAACTTCCTCATCATCTACAGCAACCTGACCGCCGCCTCATCGGTCAAGGCCGCCTTCGACCGTAAGGGCGACCCGGTTCTGGCGCGCGTCGACGTGCGGGCCCTGTTGAGGGCGGCCGAGCATGGCTTCCCCCGGTGGGTGATGCCCATCCTGCAGAACATCCGGCACGTCGTGGTGATCGGCGGCTCGCCCCTGGTGCTGGGTGTGCTGATCGCGCTCTGAGCGGGGGGGGAGGCTGATGGGTGCAGGTCGCCCTGCTCGGTCCGGTCAGAGCCTTCTCCGATGAGGCAGCACCGATCTCCGATGAGGCAGCGCCGATCGGCATCGGCGGTGTCCGGTTGTGAATGTCGCCGGCCAGATTCGCCCTTGAGGCGGGCCGTACGGTCTCCGGCGGCCTGCTCATCGACCGGCGATCCGGGCCGGACGGCTGCGGGCCGGCGGGCGGCTGCCGTCGGGGGCGTCCCCGCCGGCGGGGAATGCCTGGTATGGGTGGAACCATGGTCTTCTTGAGGCGGACGGTCCGAGTCGCCGTACTTACCCTTCTGGTCACCCCGATCATCGCCGTCACCACTGCCTCGCAGGCGGCGGCCGACGCGCGTAAGCGGCCACAGGCCGATGCCGGGGCGCCGGCCCGCCGCATGCTGGCCCAGCTGAAAGTCGCCGGTCCATTGTCGATCCGTGGTTACAGCCACCGGCGGTTCCAGCCCCGATGGGCGCACCACAGGGGCAGGTGCGACGCACGAGAGGTGGTCCTGGCCCGCGACGGGCGACGGGTGCGCAGGAACGCGGCCTGCCACCCGGTCAAGGGGGTCTGGTACAGCCCGTACGACGGCAAGTGGCTGAAAAGCGAGAAGCAGGTCGACGTCGACCACGTCGTGCCGCTGGCGTACGCCTGGCGCTCCGGCGCCAGCAGATGGAGCCAGGCGCGGCGGCGCGCCTTCGCCAACGACCTCACCCGCCCCGAGCTGGTGGTGGTCAGCCACTCCGTCAACATCGCCAAGGGCGCCCAGGGGCCGCAGAGCTGGCGGCCGCCACGCCGCAGCTACTGGTGCCGCTATGCGACCTCATGGATCACCGTGAAGCATCACTACCGGCTCTTCGTGACCAGGGAGGAGAAGGTGGCCCTGCTCAACATGCTCCGCACCTGCCGAAGGTAGTGGTTCCCGCGTCGGCGGTGATGAGGACCGCGGACGGCGAGGTCCGGGTCAACCGGCCGCGGTTCCTCCGGGCACCGCCCGTGGCGGCGTTGGACGCCTCTCCTTCCGGAGTGCCTGCCGCCGGAGCGCGCCTGAGGCCAGGAGGTACTGGGCGGCGATGTAGGTGGTCATCACCAGCGGACCGTGCAGCGGGAGGTCGATCCCGGCCAGCCCCAGCGCGATCAGCCCGTCCGAGAGCAGGAACAGCGCGCCGCCGGCTCCGGTCCGTCGGCCGTGCCAGGCGGAGGTGACGGCGGTCGCGGTGAGGATCAGGGAGTAGACGCCCACGGGGATCCGCAGGTCGCCCAGGCGCGGCCAGAGGGCGGCGACGAGGACCAGCCAGAGCACGCCGTACCCGATGAGGACCGCCCACCGCCGCCCGCCGCCTCCCCCTCCCCGCAGGAAGAACGTCACGTAGCACACATGCGCGACGGCGAAACAGACCATGCCCGCGACGAAGAGCCCGTCGATCTCGAGCGCGACGTCTCCCGCGGCGGAGGCGAGCAGACCCGCCGCGACCAGCCGTGGGCCGCTCCGGCTCAGCAGCCAGGCCGCCAGCAGCGGCATCAGCAGCGCCTTGCTCACCCACTCGACCGTGGTCAGGCCCGTGACCAGGGACAGCAGGTGGAGCGCCGAACAGGCCCAGAAAGCGGTCAGTAGATTACGGGACACGGGCGGACCCCTCGGCCGTGGGCGCGAGGCCCGACAGGACGTCGAACGGGGGTCCGCCGATTCCCATGGCCGCACTTGCCACGGCGCCCTCGGCGGAGCGGCCGGGTCCGCCGCCGTCCGGATGCGAACGGCAGGAAGGGATCTCCAGCACTGTGCGCGGGATGAATCCGGGTGCGGCCCGCAGAACGACATCCGGGATATTGGGCATGGCGGGATACTAGCGAGTAACTTACCGATCCGGTAAGAGCCGCCCAGCCTCCCTGCCGGTCCGGTAAGCGCCGCCCAGCTTCCCTTCCAGGGCCGCCGGCGACCTCGGGGCGGCGGAGTGATCGGCGCCGCCGACCAGCCAGGGCCGGCCTCGCCGAAGTCCGGCGACGCCGGCATGACCCCGGCGACTTCCTGATCCCGCTCCGGCGACTTCCCGATCCTCGCTTGCGCTGTCCGGTCCACAGAGTAGATAGTTCTTATACCGATAGCGAAACTATCCACTATCTATTTAGGGGAACAGGGATGCTTGCAGCGTTGGGACGGCTGGCGGGACGGCGCCGCTGGTGGGTCGTCACCGCCGCGGTGCTGTTGGCACTGCTGGGCGGCGTCTGGGGGACGGGGACCTTCGGCGCGCTGACCGGCGGGGCCGGGTTCGACGACCCGGGCAGTGAGTCGGTCCGCGCCGACGAGCTGCTGGCGGGCCCCCTGGGCCGGTGGTCCGCCGATCTCGTCGTGCTCTACGACAGCGAGAACGCCACCGTCGACGACCCCGAGTTCGCCGGCCCCGTCCGCAGGGCCCTGGACGGTGTGCCACGCGAGGGCATCGCGCGCCTGGAGTCGTACTGGCCGGCGAAGACCGGGCAGTACGTCTCCCACGACCGCCACGCCACCTACGTCACCGTTCAGTTCGCCGAGGACGGCGACCGGGAGCAGGTCGCCGAGCTGGCCAGGATCAAGGCGCGGTTCCAGGTGCCCGCCGCGTCCGGGATCACCGTCAGGTTCGGCGGCACCGTGGCCATGACCGAGCAGGTCAACGCGCGGACCGGGGGCGACATCGCGCGGGCCGAGATCCTCTCCGTGCCGGTCCTCCTGGTGCTGCTGCTGGTCGTCTTCCGCAGCGCCGTGGCGGCCGCCCTGCCGCTCGCGGTGGGCACGACGGTGGCGCTCGGCTCGCTGGCCGTCCTGCGGGTCCTGACCGCGTTCACCGAACTGTCCAGCTCCGTGATCAACGTGATCACCATTCTCGGGCTGGGGCTGGCCATCGACTACGCGCTGTTCATGGTCGGCCGGTTCCGGGAGGAGCTGGCCGCGGGGGCCGGCGTGGACGAGGCCGTGGAGCGCACCACCGCGACCGCCGGGCGGACGGTGGCCTTCTCCGGCCTGGCCGTGGCGATCTCCTTCGCCGGTCTGGCCCTGTTCCCCTCGCGTTTCCTCAGCTCCATGGGGTCCGCGGCGGTCTCGGTGGTGGTCTTCGCGGTGATCGGCTCCCTGACGCTGCTGCCCGCCCTGCTGCGGTTCGCCGGGCACCGCATCGACGCCTGGCGCGTCCCGCTGCCACGTCCCAGGGCCCGGGCCGCGGTCTCCGGGCGCGGGCGCTGGTACCGGATGGCACGCACCGTGATGCGCCGCCCCGGGCCGGCCACCGCCGCGCTCGTGCTCGTACTGGTGGGGCTGGGGGCACCGGCGCTCGGGGCGAACTGGGCGCGGCCGGCCGACTGGGTGCTGCCCGCGGACGCCGACGCGCGCGCCGTCACCGCGCAGCTCCGGCAGCGCTTCGACCGCGATCCGGCCAAGGTGGTCACCGCCGTGGTGACGATGCGTGAGGCCGCCGACGGGCAGGACGCCCGTCAGCGGCTGGACGCCTACGCCCGGCGGCTCGACGCGGTGGACGGCGTCGAGGGCGCGGCCGTGACCGGGACCCATGGATCGCTGGCCCGCCTCACCCTCTCCTACGCCATGGACCCGATGTCCCCCCAGGCCCGTGACATGGTCGCCCGGCTCCGGGCACAGGACCCGCCCGCGGACGCCGAGGTGCTGTTCACCGGCATGCCCGTCTCCCGGGTGGACATCGTGGACATGATCGGTGCGCGGGCGCCGTGGATGGCCCTGTTCGTCAGCCTGGTCTCGGCCGCCGTGCTGTTCCTGGCGTTCCGCTCGGCGGCACTGCCCCTGATCACCGTCTTCATGAGCGGGCTGTCCCTGCTGGCCGCCTTCGGCGTGGTCACGCTGATCTTCCAGGACGGCGTCGGGGCGGCGCTGCTGGGGTTCGAGCCGATCGGCGCGATCGACGCGAACTTCCCCGTGCTGATCGTGGCCATCGCCTTCGGGCTGGCCATGGACTACCAGGTGTTCATGCTCTCCCGCGTGCGCGAGCACTACGAGGCCACCGGCGACCCCGTGGAGGCGGTGGCGGTGGGCGCGCAGCGGACCGCCTCCGTGATCACCAGTGCCGGCCTGCTGCTGGCCGTGGTGGTCGGCGGGTTCGCCGCTTCGTCGATCATCTTCATGAAGATGATCGGTGTCGGGCTGGTCCTGGCCGTCGCGATCGACGTCTTCCTCGTCCGGGCGCTGTTGCTGCCCGCCGTCCTGGGGCTGCTCGGCCACCGGGCATGGTGGCCCAGGTCTCCCGCGGCCGGTGCGGGCGGGATCGGCGCGGCAGCCCGGACCGGGGCCCGGCTGCCCGCCCGACCGGACCAGGGTCACGCGGCACGGAGGTGAGCGGCGTGATCGCGGGCGAACTCGGCGAAGGCGCGGGCCTCGCGGCCGACCACGTCGGGGAAGTCCGTGGTGGTGAAGTCGCCCCAGCCGCCCGCGTAGGCCCTGCCGTACTCGACGCTGACCGCGGCGATCCACTCGGGTACACCGAATCCGATCATGGACTCGTAGACCTGCTCGTCCGGAAGGGACTGGTAGGTGATGGGGGCGCCGAGCACCGGTCCCAGGGTGGCGGCGGCCTCGTGCAGGGAGATCGCGGCCGGGCCGGTGAGGGTGTAGGTCTTGCCCGCGTGGGCCCGGGGGTCGGTCAGGACGCGCGCCCCGAAGTCGGCGATGTCGCGGACGTCGATCAGGCCCAGACGCCCCTCGCCGAGCCCGCCGTACAGGACGTCGCCGTTCACCGAACCGAGCAGGTTCTGCATGAAGAAGTGCGGCTTGATGATCGTCCAGTCGATGCCTGAGGCCCGCAACTCGTCGTCGGACAGGGCGTGCAGGCGGCCGTTGCGGGTGGGGGCGTCGTGGGCGGCGCCGACGGCCGACAGGCGCACGATGTGCCTGACCCCGGCCTGGCGGGCGGCCCAGACGGCGTTCATACTGGCGTGCGGCGCCTGGGGGCCCATCGCGGTGAGCAGCCACAGGGTGTCGACGCCGGAGAACGCCTCGGTCAGCGTGTCGGGCCGGTCCAGGTCGCCGACCGCCACCTCGACGCCGGGCAGCGCCGGAGCCTTGACCGGGTCGCGGACCAGAGCGCGTAGCTTGACGTCGGGGACGGCGCTCAAGGACCGGAGCAGGGCTCCGGAGACGTTGCCGTTGGCGCCGGTGATCAGGATGGTCATGGCAGTGGTCCCTTTCATGGTGTTCCGCGGTCGGGGGGCAGCCCGGCCGGTGGTGTTCCGCAGTACGGCCCGGTCCGTGGTGTTCCGCAGTACGGCCCGGTCCGTGGTGTTCCGCGGTGGGCGGCGGCGCCGCTCCCGGCGGTCAGTCGCCTTCCTCGGTGCCTTCCTCGGAGCTGACCAGTGCGTCGATCGCGGCGAAGAAGGCCGCGATCCCCGGCAGGTTGGCCCCCTTGGCGCGTGAGGCCGCGAAGTCCTCCGACGAGCGCCAGTCGACGATGTCCAGCCACTCGTCCTCGGCCAGGCGGATCAGCCGGGCGCCGAGGAACCCCGCGCGGTCGGCGCGGAAGTCCGCCAGCATGGCGGGCCGCGCTTCCAGCAGTGCTCCGGCGCGCTCCGGCGCCACTCGGAAACGGGTGATCTCCACGGTTGCCGTCATCGCTCTCTCCTGTCTCGGTGGTACAGCTCGACCATATAGTAAAATTTAGTGACCATCAAGATTGGTGACTAAATTAGAGTGAGGGGGTGGAGATGACGCGGAGCGCGCGCAAGCAGGCGGAGCCCGACCTCGGCATCCTGGCCGGCCAGGTCCTGTTCGCCATGCAGAAGGAGCTGTTCGAGACTCTCGCCGAGCAGGGACACCCCCGGCTGCGGCCGCGGCACGGTGCCGTGCTGGCCTATCTCGACGCGGAGGGCAGCCGCGCGACGGAGCTGTCCCGGCTGTCCGGCCAGCACAAGCAGGTGATCGGCACCCTCGTCGACGAGCTGGTCGAGCTGGGCTACGTGCGCCGTGAGCCCGACCCGGAAGACCGCCGGGCCAAGCTGGTGGTCCCCACCGCGCTCGGGCTGGACGAGATGACCCGTTCGGACGCCATCATGGCGGCCATCGAGCGGCGCCACGCGGCGGCCGTCGGCGAGCAGGTCTACGCCGACTTCAAAAACATTCTTCAGGAGGTCGCCCGGCTCCAGATCGGCTGGCGCGCGACCGGCGCCGACGCGGCCGACCGCTGAAAGGTCAGCGCGGCGCCGCCCCGGCCGTCCCGCCCGATCGCCCGGATTGCGGGATTGTCGGTGGCGGCTGGAATAGTCAGAGGGTGGTTCACACTTCCTCCCTCCTCCCCTGTCACGTCCGGCACCTGCCCGGCGGCGTGGTCGAGCTGATGCCGATCGTCATGCCCATGAACCTTGATCCCGCCCAGCGGCGGGCCCTCGCGGCCGAGCTCCTGCGCGGGCTCGACGGTGAGGACTACGCGTCCCACGCGCGCCGCGGTCTGGAGCTGTGCAACGCCTGAGTGGCCCGTGGCCAGACCGGCCGTCCAGGCGACCCGCGCGGGTCGGCCAGGGCACACCCGGGCGACCACCTCGGCCCGTGGGCGCCGGCGGCCGGAGTGGAGGGGCCGGGGCCCCACCGGCTCACTGCCGCGCGCCGACGGCCTCCGCCGGGTGCTCCCGCAGCAGGAGCCGGGCCGGGAGCACGGTCGCCACCAGGGCGAGGACCGCCGCGGCGGCGACCACCGCGACATAGCCGAGCGGGTCGACGTACGGCACGGCCGAGCCGGTCATGCCCAGGCTGAACGCCGCCAGTGTGACCAGCGCGATCCCCGTGCCGAGGACCACCGCGACCACGACCGCCACGAGCGTCTCCAGCCGGAGCATCCGCAGCACCTGCCGCCGTGTGGTGCCGACAAGGCGGAGCAGCGCCAGCTCGCGAGACCTGTCCGAGGTCGACATGGCCAGCGTGTTGACCACGGCGATCGCGGTGAAGGCGACGATCAGGCCCATCGCCACGTAGTTGACCCCGGCGTTGGACGCCACCGCCTCGACCGCCTGGGCCCGGTCGAGCACGACGGCCCCGGGGGCCGCCCCGGCGATCGCGGCGCGGGACACGGAGGGCGCCGAGACGAGCAGGGTCCCGAGCGGGTCGTCCACGTGCTGGGCCACCAGCGCGTGGGGGAGGGTGAGCTCGCCGAAGCCCAGGCCGCGGGCGTAGATCGCGACGACCCCGAGCGTGACCGGGGTGCCGTCGCCCAGCGTGAGGCTCACCCGGCCGCCGACGGCGGCGCCGAGCCGCCCGGCCGCGTTCTCGCTGACCGCGATGTCCCCCTGGCCGAGACGGTCGAGCGAGCCCGACACCACGTCCAGGTCGACCGTCCGGTCCAAGCCGTCGGCGGTCACCGCCTGCGCGCCGTACTTGTCGAGACCGACCCGCACCGAGGTGTGCAGCACCTCGGTGACCGCCTCGACGCCGGGCATCTCCCGCAGCGCCCGCGCGACGACGCCCGGGACCCGCGGGCCGAGGACGTAGTCGGCGCGGCTGCCTGCGCCGGCCTGCTCCTGCGCGGCGTGCCCCATCGTGGTCTGGACGGACAGGATCGTGCAGGTCATCGCGGTCATCAGGCCGAGCGACGTGACGACGGACGCCAGCCGCGCGGAGCCGGCGCGCAGGTTGGCCGCGGCCAGGTGACCGCCGGCCCCGGCCGCCCGCAGCAGCGGCCCGAGCAGGGCCGTCGCCGCCCGCGCGACGACCGGGCCGAGCAGCGCCACGGCGGCCGTCCACACCAGCGCGGTGAGCATGGTGACCGGGCTGGAGGCCGCCTCGGTCGACAGCGCCGACAGCAGGAGGGTCAGCGCGACGCCGCCGCCGGTGAGGAGCAGACCGGCGACCGTCCGGGCCCGGGGCAGCCGCGCCGCCGGCAGGGCCGCCTCGCCGAGCGCCTCCACGGGCCGGATCCTGATGACCCGCCGGGCGGACAGGAGCGCCGCGGCCCACGCGGCCAGCACGGTGGCCGCCAGCGCGACGATCACCGGGAACGGGCTGACCACCAGCCGCAGGTGCTCGGGCATCGCGCCCAGCGCCACGAACCTGGAGCGCAGCCAGAAGCCCAGCCCGACACCCGCGCCGGAACCGATGAGCCCGGCGACGCCGGCGACCAGCAGGGCCTCGCCGCCGAGCAGCCTGCGCACCTGTCCCGGGGTGGCCGCGACGGCGCGCAGCAGGGCGATCTCCCGTCGGCGCTGCTGGATGGACAGGGAGAACGTGCCGGTCACGACGAGGACCGCGACGAGCAGCGACGTGCCGCCCAGCGCGCCGCCCAGGCTGACCAGCGTCGCCCGTGCCTTCTCGGCGTCGAGGAACTCGACCGTGCCTCGGCCGTCCCCGGTGTGGGCGAGCGCCTTGACGTCCTTCAGCGCGGCGGACACGTCCACCTGCGGGAAGACGCCGATGGCGCTGACCTGCCCCGGCCGGCCGGCCAGCCGGCGGGCCTCGGCGGGGGCGAAGAAGAGCGTGGCCTGGCCGGGCAGGGCCTGCGCGGTGACGCCCGCCACCCGGTAGCTCCGCGCTCCCTCCCCGGTCACCACGTCCAGCCGGGCGCCCACGGCCAGGCCCGAACGGGCGTCCACGACCACCTCGTCACCGGCCCGCGGCCCGCGGCCCGAACGCAGCGTGAACGGGGTGAGCGCGGCCGACTCCCAGCCGTGGCCCTGTGCCCGGCCCGCCCCGGTGTAGACGGGGAAGATCACTTCGGTGACCACCCGCTCGACCCCGGGGACCCGGCGCAGCCGCTCGGCCAGCGAGGCGGGGATCCACGCCCGTTCGGCCAGCGGCTTGGCCTTGGTCTTCGACTTCCCCTCGGATCCGCCGACCGTCCGGCGGACGGACTGGTCACCGGCCACGATCACCGGGGCGCCCGCGTAGCGCTCGGGCGCGACGGCGCCGCGCAATCCGGTCTCCAGCAACATCCCGCAGGCGCAGACCAGCGCGGCGGCGCAGAGCAGGGC
Organism: Streptosporangium sp. NPDC003464; assembly: GCF_053588315.1. Lineage (NCBI taxonomy): Bacteria > Bacillati > Actinomycetota > Actinomycetes > Streptosporangiales > Streptosporangiaceae > Streptosporangium > Streptosporangium sp. NPDC003464. The sequence goes on from NZ_JBSFPS010000203.1 coordinate 11,623, forward strand.
CACGAAGGCGCCCGCGAACCCGGCCTTGCGGTGCCGGAGTGTCCGCAACGCGAACCCGATCATCACTTCCACGCCCCCAGCCTCGTCATCCGCTCGGCGACCTTCTCGGAGGTCGGCGCGGCCATGGCGTCCACGATCCGGCCGTCGGCCAGGAACAGGACGGTGTCGGCGTACGACGCCGCCACCGGGTCGTGCGTCACCATGACCACCGTCTGGCCCATCCCGTCGACGACCTCGCGCAGCAGCGTCAGCACGTCGCGGGCGGTCATCGTGTCGAGCGCGCCCGTCGGCTCGTCGCCGAACACCACCTCGGGCCTGGTGACCAGCGCCCGCGCGATCGCCACCCGCTGCTGCTGGCCGCCGGAGAGCTGGGCCGGCAGGTGGCCGGTCCGGCCCTCCAGGCCGACCCGCCGCACGACCTCGGCCAGCCACGCGCTGTCCACGCGGACGCCGGCCAGCCGCAGGGGGAGCGTGACGTTGTCGAGCACGGTGAGCGACGAGACCAGGTTGAACGCCTGGAACACGAACCCGACCCGCTGCCTGCGCAGCACCGTCAGCGCCGTCTCGTCCATCCCGGCCAGTTCGGTGCCGCCCAGCCGTACCGAGCCGGAGGAGGGCACGTCCAGCCCGGCCGCGCAGTGCAGGAACGTGCTCTTGCCCGATCCGGAGGGGCCCATCACCGCGGTGAAGCTCCCCCGGGCGAAGGCCGCCGACACCTCGCGCAGGGCGGCCACGGCCCCCTGGCCTTTCCCGTACACCTTGCTCACCGCGTCCAAGCGCACCGCATCCGTCATGGCTCCAACCCTGCCGACCTGCTGCGACGCGGGCCAGAGACGCGATCACGCGTGCATCATGACGTCATCATGATCCGGACACTGATAGACATATGCCTGTGATTCGCGTGCTTCTGGCAGAGGATCAGCACGTCATCAGGGGAGCCCTGGTCGCGCTGCTCGGCCTCGAACCGGACCTTGAGGTCGTCGCCGCGGTCGAGTCCGGCGACGCCGTCGTCCCCTCGGCCCTGATCCACCGTCCGGACGTCGCGGTGCTCGACATCGACATGCCCGGCACCCTGGACGGCCTGGCCGCCGCGGCCGTGCTCCGCGCCGAGCTGCCCGGCTGCCGGGTGCTCATGCTGACCGGGTACGGCAAGCCCGGGCACCTGCGCAGGGCGCTCGGCGCGCAGGTGGACGGGTTCCTGCTGAAGACCGCGCCGCCCGAGGAGCTGGTCTCCGGGATCCGCAAGGTGGCGGGCGGGGAGCGGGTGCTCGATCCCTCGCTCGCGGTCACCGCGTGGGATCTGGCCGACAACCCGCTCACCCCCCGCGAGGCCGACGTGCTCCGGCTGGCGGCCGAGGGGGCGGAGGCCACCGAGATCGCCGGGCGGCTCTATCTGAGCGCGGGGACGGTGCGCAACTACCTCACCACGATCGTCACCAAGCTCAACGCCCGCAACCGTACCGACGCCGTCCGCATCGCCTCCGAGGCCGGCTGGATCTGACCGGCTCCGGAGGCCGGCCGGTCCGGCCGGGGAGAGGCGCTCCGGCGGGTCCGTGGGGCGCCCAGGCGTCCAGCTCGAACCAGCCGTCGTCCGCTCCGGCCGTGAGCGTCCCGTCCAGGGCCGCCAGGCGGGTCGTCAGGTTGCCGATCCCCGACGACCCCCTCCTGCCGGTGGAGGGGGGCGCCCCGTCGTTCCGGACGCGGAGCCGTACCCCGCCGCCCCCCGGCTCCGTCGAGATCGCGCAGGAGCGGGCGGCGCTGTGCCGCAGCACGTTGGTCACCGCCTCCCGGAGCACCGCGCTCAGCACGGTCTCGACCTCGGCGGGGAGCGCGCCGTGCGCCAGGTCGACCGCTGTCTCGATGCCCGCGGCGGCCAGCACCGACCGCGCCGACTCCGCCTCCACGGCCAGGGACATGCCGTGCGCGTCGCCGGAGACGGCCCGCACGTCCGCCTCGGCCCGCCCGGTCATGGTCAGTACGTCCTCCAGTTCGGCGCGGGCCGGTCCGGGTCCCAGGCGGCGGGCGAGCTCGCACTTGAGCAGGATCGCGGCCAGGCTGTGCCCGAGCAGGTCGTGGAGGTCACGGGCGGCGCGCAGGCGTTCCTCGACGACCGCCGAGCGGGCGAGCTCCTCCCGGGCGGCCTGGAGCTCCTTCACGAGCTGGGCCAGGCGCTGCAGGCTGTAGACGACCAGGCCGGTCACCAGCGTGCTCACGACGTAGTTGACCGTCAACGGGAGCGGCAGGCCGAGCAGTACGGCCATCACCCCGACACTCGCCGTCACGCAGGCGACCAGCGGCACGGCCACCGCCCAGGGGAGGGCGAGCAGGAGCGGCCCGGCGAGGAAGCCCGCCACGCCCAGCCACGTGCGCCCGAACACGGCGACCGGCAGGTAGGTGAGCAGCGCCATCAGGACGAGCGCCACCGTGTGCCGCCCGTTGACCGAGCGGAGCTGCATGACGACGATCGCGGCGAGGCAGGCGGCGGCGGGCAGGGCCAGGTCCGCGGGGACGGCCAGCAGCGCCTTGATCGAGAAACCCACCAGCACGGCGCCCAGCAGGGCGACGGAGAGCCCGTAGGCGCTCCGGTCCTCGGCCGCCGCCACGGGCCTGCGGACGTCGGGGAGCATGACGTCGACGACCAGCCGGCCCTCGGGGGTGAGCCCGGTGGACAGGGTGCCGCCCGCGGCGGCGATCTGGGCGGGCAGGTCGCCCAGATTCTCGTCCTCGGCGGTGGGCGCGTCGTCGCTGACGACGCGGAGCCCCGCCCTCCCGTCCTCGGCGACCGTCTCGATCAGGCACGTCCTGGCCGTGCCCCGCCGCACGATCTCGGTCACGGCCTCCCGAAGCACGGTGGCCAGCAGCGCGCCCGCGGGCCCCAGCGGCTCCGCGTGACCGATGCGCACCTCCACCGGCACCCCGGCGGCGGCCAGCATCGCGCGGGCGGTGGCCACCTCGGGCGCCAGCGACATGGCCCGGTAGCCGGCCGCGGCGTTCCTGGCGTCGGCCAGGCAGGCGCGGGCGGTGCCGACGACCTCGCCGAGCACCTCCGCCACGCGGTCCGGCTCCTCAAGGGCCAGCCGGACACCCCTGGTGATCTCGGCGAGCCCCCTGCCGAGACCGTCGCTGAGCCCGGCGGCGATCCGCAGCCGCTCCTGCGCGACCGCGGCCATCGCCAGGGCGAGCCGGGCGGCGTGCACCTCGTCGACCCGCTCGGTGAGCCTGGTGAGGCCGTAGACGACCAGGCTGATCAGCACCATGCTGATCGCGGAGTCCGCGGGCCCGATCAGGGCGGCGCTGAGCACGACGGGCAGGACGAGCGGCCACCACGGCGTCAGCAGCAGCGATCCGCCCAGGAAGCCGAGGATCCCGACGGACGTGCCGGAGCCGAGCGTCGCGGCGTAGACGGCCGCGGCCTGTACGGCGAGCAGCCACCATCCCCTGAACCTCCGCAGGGAGGGGAACACGTAGCAGAGCTGGAGCCCGAAGACCACGATCGCGAGCGGCGAGCCGGCGAAGACGTAGACGGCCGCGAACCCCGCCAGCACCACGGTGACGATCCCCCGTGCCAGACCAGTCATCCGGCTCCCCCAAGTGCGCAGACCAGGGCAGAAGCCTAGTGCTCGGCACGATGGTGACGGACAGCCGGTCAAGCGGCCAGAACGGCCGGGGCGGTCAGGACGAGAGGGCGGTCAAGCGGCCAGAACGGCCGGGACGGCCGGAGCGGTCAGGACGGGAGAGGGCGGTCAGGACGGGAGGGGGCGCGACCCGCGGCCGACCGGCCGGACGGACGTGGACGGCCGCGGGTCCGGGGCTCACCCGGCGAGGCGGGCCAGGAGCGCCCGGCTCTCCTCCTCCAGATGCGTGAGACCGAGGTCGCGGTGCGTCTCAAGTGCGGCGCGGGCGTGGTCGCGGGCCGCCGCCGTACGGCCCAGCCGCCCGGCCAGCTCGGCGAGGACCAGGTGGGTGGAGCCCCAGCCCGCACTGCCCATCCCGGCGACGATCAGCTGGTCCGCGTACGGCAGGAGCCTGTCGTAGCACTCCCCGGGATCGGGGACCCCCAGCCTGGCGGCGACCAGCCCCCAGACGGGGATGAGGAAGTCGGCGATCCAGTCCTCCCCGACCTCGGTGCCCCAGCGCCCGACGAGCTCACGGGCCAGATCGGGCCGGCCCGCCTCAAGGGCGGCCAGGACCGCGACCGGCCGGAGCGGGACCAGCTGCGGATCCTCGGCCGCGGCGACCAGCTCGTCGACGACCTCGGCGGCCCGGCCCTGCCCCCGCCTGCACGTGTAGGTCGTCACCAGCAGGCGGAAGCGCTCACCCCAGCGGCTGGAGCCGAACCGCATCGCGCCGAACCTGCCCAGCAGCGACTCCGCCTCCTCCCACCGCCCGTCGAGGGTACGGCGGGCGGTCTCGGCGATGCGCACCATCCCCTCGAGCTCCGGGCGGGGCGCCTGGCCCAGCAGCCGCCGGCAGCGGGCCAGGTCACGGTCCCATCCGGCCAGGTCCCCCATGCGCAGCAGGCACGCCATCCGGGAGATCCTGGCCACCAGCTCGGCCGCCCGCGGCAGGCCCGGCAGGGCGAGCATCTCCTCGGCCGCCCGCAGCCGCTCCGGAGTGCTGCCGGGGACCCAGACCGCGGTCATGTAGTTGTTGAGGGTGCGGGCGAGCAGCGCGGTGTCCCCCACCCGGCGGGCGATCTTCACCGCCTCGGCCGCGTGCCGTTCCCCCTCGGCGCGGCGCGGCCCGTAGTACAGCTCCAGGGCGAGCGTGCCCAGCAGCGCCGCCCGGTCGCGCTCGGTCAGCGGCCCGGCCAGCAGGTCCTCGATCACCTCGACCATCCGCCCGTCCACCTCGCCGTAGGAACGCCAGTGCCACATGGCCGGCCCGCCGAGCACGGTGATCGCGGAGACCAGCGCCGCCCGGTCCCCCGCCCGCAGGGCCAGCTCGACCGCCTCCTCCAGGTCGCGGTGGGCCGCCTCGGCCTGGCCCACGGTACGGCGGGCCTCTCCCAGCCCGGCCAGCAGCGTGGACCTGGCCACGCCGTCACCCGGCGGCAGCGCCGCCAGCGCGAGCTCCCAGAACTCCACGGCCTCGGTGTAGGCGAGCTGCGCCGTCGCGTGCCGGGCCGCCCGGGAGGCGTGCTCCACCGCCTTGGCCGCGCCGCCCACCTTCGCGGCCAGGGCGAAGTGGTGGGCCAGCGTGGCCGACTCGGCCTCGGGCAGCAGGGGCTCCAGCGCCCGGCCCGCCCTGAGGTGCAGCCGGGCCCGCTCCAGGCGGCTCAGCCCGGCATACAGCGCGTCGCGCACCAGCGCGTGGGAGAAGCGGTAGTCGAAGCCGCCGGGCGTCTCGGCCAGCAGGCCGGTCGCCACCGCCGGTTCCAGCAGCGACATCACCGGCTCGGCGGGGAGGCCGGTGATGGCGCCGAGCAGGTCGACGTCCACCTCGCGGCCGGTCACCGCGGCGGCGCGCAGCAGCTCGCGCGTCTCCTCCGGGAGCCGGGCGACACGGCGTTCGATGACGTCGCGTGCCCCCGGGGGGACGGCGTCCAGCAGGCCGTGCTCGCTCTCCCGCAGGCGCAGCAGCTCTCCGAGGTAGAAGGGGTTCCCGCCGGTCCGCTCCAGCAGCAGGGCGACCAGCTCCGGCGCCCCGTCGATCCGCCGCGAGCGCAGGTAGGACGAGACGCCGGCGGCGTCGAACGGGTCCAGCGCCACCCGTTCGGTCGCCTGCTCCCTGGACAGCGCGGCGAGGGTGTCGCGCAGCTGCCCGGGGTGCTCGCCGGGCTCGGGGCGGAGCGTGGCCACCACCAGCACCGGGTGGCCGGCCAGCTCGCCGGCGACGAAGCTCAGCAGTCCGAGCGAGGAGGCGTCGGCCCAGTGCAGATCCTCCAGGAGCACCAGCAGCGGCCCGCCGGTCGAGGTCAGCACGGACACGACCCGCCCGTACAGCTCGAACAGCGCCGCGTCGGGGTCCTGGCCGCGCGGCGTCTCACCCGTGAGCAGGCCCGCGTCGGCCCCGAGCGCGCGCAGCACCTGGGTCCAGGGCCAGAAGGCGGGGGCCGTACCGTCGACGGAGCGGCCCCAGGCCGTTCCGAAACCGCGCGCGGCCGCCTGGTCGGCCGCGGCCTGGGCGAGCCGGGTCTTACCGATCCCCGCCTCCCCGGTGATCAGCACGGTGCCGCCGTGGCCGCGCCGTACCTCCGCCAGCCGCTCCTCCAGCCGCAGGAGCTGCTCCTGCCGTGCCACCAGCCCCTCCCGCGCCCGCGCCGCGACCGGCCCCTCCCCGGCCGCCGTCCCGGCGGGCCAGGGCGCGACGGCCGCGACGGGCGGCGGGGCGGGGACGGTGGACGTGCCGGAGCCGTCGGGGGCGGCGGGCGTGCCGAGGACGGCGGGCGCGACGGGCCGCGCCTCAAGCCCGCTCGCCTGCTCGAACACCGCCTGTTCCAGCCGCCGCAGCTCGGGGCCCGGCTCGATGCCGAGGTCGCCGGCGAGCCTGGCGCGGACCCTGCGGAGCGCGGCCAGCGCGTCGGCCTGCCGGCCCGCCCGGTACAGCGCCAGCACCAGCAGCCCCCACAGCCGCTCCCGGTAGGGGTACGTCTCCACCAGCGCCTCCAGGTCCGGCACGCACGTGCCGCTCTCGCCCAGCGCCAGCCTGGCCTCGAACCTGTCCTCGACGGCGGTGTCACACAGCTCGCCCAGCCGCGCCACGACCGGCTGGGCGAACTCCTGGTCGGCGAACTCCCCCAGCGGGTCCCCCCGCCACAGATCCAGCGCCCGCTCCAGCACCCGGAGCGCCTCGGCGTGCGCGCCCCGCGCCAGCGCCCTGCGGCCCTCGGCGGCCCAGGCGGTGAAGCGGGTCAGGTCGACCTGGCCGGGAGCGACGGCCAGCAGGTAGCCGGGTTCGCGGGTGAGCAGGATCCGGGGCGGCATGCGGGGCGGCCGGTCCGGCTCCAGCACCTTGCGCAGGTGCGCGATGTAGGCCTGGAGCGTCCTGGTCGCGCCCGCGGGCGGCTCACCGGTCCACAGCTCGTCGATCAGCCGGTCGAGTGAGACCACCCGGCCGGGCTCCAGGGCCAGCATCGCCACCAGCGCGCGCTGCTTGCGGGTGCCCAGGTCGAGCGGCCGGCCCAAGCCGTCGGCCACCTCAAGCGGACCGAACAGCCGGAAGGTCATATCGGTCGGCATACGCCCTCTTTCATCGTCTTACATCGGTACCTCAACTGGACCCCAGCTCGATCCCATACCGACCGGCCCAAACTAGGACCAACGGAAGGAGAGATCATGAACGAGCTGAGGAACGCGGTCCGGGGCCGGGTCCTGGTGGCGGGCGACGAGGGGTTCGAGCAGGCCGGGCGGCCGTGGAACCTGGCGGTGGAGCA
>NZ_JBSFPS010000204.1:0-18943 GCF_053588315.1 Streptosporangium sp. NPDC003464
GCCCCTCGATCCGCCGCAGCCGGGTCAGATAAGCCTGCTTGTCTCCGCTGTACCCATGCATGCCCCAACCGTACCCGGGCCTGGCTCAGCGGGAAGCTGCCGCGATCAGTTTCTCCCACTGTTCGGCCACCGGAGGCGCCGCGTAGGCGGCCGCGGCCGCCAGCGCGCCGGCCGACAGCTCCCGGCGCCGGCGCTCGTCGTCGATGAGCGCGAGCAGCGCGGACGCATACGCCTCGATCTCGCCCTCCCCCTCGGGGACCAGGACCCCGCTGCGGCCGTCGGCCACGAACTCGCCCGGTCCCCTCGGGCTGTCGAACCCGATCACCGGCACCCCGCTGGCCATCGCCTCGATCACGGTCATCCCGAGCACCTCGGCCCGGGAGCTCACCGCCACGATCGACGCCTTGGCGAACTCGCCGGTCAGGTCGGAGGTCGTGCCCATGAAGTAGACGTGGTTGTGCAGGTTGAGGTCCTGGACCAGGGCGCGCAGCCGCTTGTCCTCCGGGCCCCCGCCGTACAGCCGCAGCCGCCAGTCGGGGCGCTTGCCGGCGACGGCGGCGAAGGCGCGGATCAGCCGGTCGTAGGCCTTCACCGGCACCCACCGCCCGCCCGCGGCGACGATGCGGTTGTCCATCCGCGAGCGCGGCCAGGGACCGGCCGGGAGCGCGTCCGGGATCAGCCTGACCTCGGTGCCGCCGTTCAGCAGGCGGTCCCAGTCCTGGCGGCTCGTCTCGGTGGCCGTGGCGACCGCGTCGAGACGCGGGTAGAACTTCCTGATCGGCCCGGGCACCGGCGGGCGGCCCCACTCGCGGGCGATCCGCACGGCGTCGCGGGGCCCGTGCCGGGCCACCTGGACGCTCAGCCCCGGCCTGGTGCTGATGATCACATCGGCCTTGAGCGCGCGCAGCCGCCGCCACAGGGCGACCTCGGTGCGCATCTGCCCCGATGGCAGCAGGTGCCGCACACCGGGCTGGGCGTCGACCACCCAGGACAGCCGCACCTCCGGCGCCACGGGGAAGAACGGTCTCTCCCGGTGGCGGCGGACGCTGACGATCTCGACGTCGTGGCGCCCGGCGAGCTCTCCCGCGAGGTTGACGGCCGACCGGACGTCGCCCCGCATGCCGTAGACCGAGGGGAGGAGCAGGCAGATCCTCACCCGCCGACCTCGATCCTGAGCTCGTCGTCGGCCGTGTAGCGGGGCCGGATCGGCACCCCGTCGATCTCCTCTTCCGGGTAGTGCAGGCGGCGGCGTTTGCCGTCCACGTCGTCGAGCCGGGAGCCCAGGCGGAGCGGCGCGGGCAGGCCGTCCACCTCCAGGGAGGGCTCCCACGTGCCCGACTGCTCGGGCGCGGCGGCGAGCACGTCGCACAGGGAGAGCGCGGCGTGGAAGCGCACCCCCTGGACCGTCGCGACGGCGGTCAGCTCGGCGTCGGGGTGGCTGCGGCGGAGCGCGAGCCGCGCCTCGTGCCGGGACTCGTCGTCGTCGAGGCCGGTGAAGGCCAGCAGCCCGGTGACCTCGAAGCGGCCCTCCCGGAACCAGACCGCGCGGACCTCGGCGGCGGGACCGGCCTCGTCGACCTTCAGGGCCAGGAAGCCGTTGCGGGTCCGGTAGGCCCGGTAGGCCAACGTGCGGCGGCTCAGCGCGTAGGTGTCGAGATGGTCGAGGGAGAAGCCCGGATCGACGCTCGGCAGCCGGGTGCGTGTCCCGTCCTGCCTGAGGTAGACGTCCCAGCGGCCGGGGGTGAGCGCCAGCGGCGCGAGGGAGACGGCGAGGGTCGCGTCACGCGCGTCGGCGCCCGGGGTGCCCAGCACCACGGAGATCTCGACGGCGGTGACCCGGTGGCGCAGGACGAGCTCGGTGCCGCACGGGAGCGGCCCGTCGACGGACAGGCGGAGCGAGAGGACGTCGGTCAGCGTGACCTCGGCATCCGTGACGACGACGTGCATCGTCAGCCCCCTCCCCGTCCAATGAGCTACGCGACGTTGAGGTTACCGTGATTTTTCCGTAATCGACAGGAAGAGTTTCGGACCTAGCGTCCTTTTCTTATCATCTTTACCAATTGTCAGGCACGGCCCGCAGAGCAGGCCGTGCCTGACCGGGATTCAGGACGCCTCGACGGGCTGTCCCTTAATCGATTTGATCAGGAGCTGGGAGACGTCCACGACCTCCAGCGTCTCCTTGGCCTCTCCGGCGTTCTTCTTCTCGTTGATCGAGTCGCCCAGCATGACCAGGCAGAACGGGCAGGCCGTGGAGATGGTGTCGGGGTCGGTGGTCAGCGCCTCGTCCACACGCTCGGTGTTGATGCGCTTGCCGAGCCGCTCCTCCATCCACATCCGGGCGCCGCCGGCGCCGCAGCAGAAACCGCGCTCCTTGTGGCGGTGCATCTCCTGGGCCTGCACGCCCGGGACCTTGGCCATGATGTCGCGGGGCTGGGAGTAGACCTTGTTGTGGCGGCCGAGGAAGCACGGGTCGTGGTAGGTGATCTTCTCCTCGATCGGCGTGACCGGGACCAGCTTGCCCTCATCCACCAGCTTGGCCAGGAGCTGGGTGTGGTGGACGACCTCGTAGGTGCCACCGAGCTGCGGATACTCGTTGGCGAGGGTGTTGAAGCAGTGCGGGCAGGTCGCGACGATCTTCTTGACCCCGGCCTCGTTCAGCGTCTCGATGTTCTGCTTGGCCAGCATGTCGAAGAGGAACTCCATGCCCAGGCGGCGGGCCGGGTCGCCGGTGCAGGCCTCCATCGGGCCGAGCACGGCGAACTTCACGCCCGCGACGTGCAGCAGCTCCGCGACCGCCTTGGTGGTCTTCTTGGCCCGGTCCTCCAGGGCTCCGGCGCAGCCGACCCAGAACAGGTATTCGGTGTCGTCGGGCATCTTCTCGTCGACGAGCTGGACCTCGATCGGGTCCTCGTCGCGGCCGGCGAGCTCCTCGATCCAGTCGGCCCGCTTCATCTCGGACATCCCCCACGGGTTGCCCTTGTTCTCCAGGTTCTTGACCATGACGCCGGCCTCGGACGGGAAGTTCGACTCCACCATCACCTGGTAGCGGCGCATGTCGAGGATGTGGTCGATGTGCTCGATGTCCACCGGGCACTGCTCGACGCAGGCGCCGCAGTTGGTGCAGGACCAGAGCACGTCCGGGTGGATGACGCCGTCCTCGCCGACCAGGGGCTTCTCCAGCAGCGCGAGCACGTCCTCGTGCAGGTCGGCGCGCTGCTCCTGGGTGGCCGTCAGGTAGGGCGCGACCTTGAAGGCGTGGTCGCGCTGGTCGAGGATCAGCATCTTCGGCGACAGCGGCTTGTCGGTGTTCCAGGCCGGGCACTGCGACTGGCAGCGGCCGCACTCGGTGCAGGTGTAGAAGTCGAGGAAGCCCTTCCAGGTGGTGTCCTCGATCTTGCCGCGGCCCAGCCTGTCACCGTCGAGGTCCTCGTCCTCGAAGTCGACGACCTTGCCGTCGATCCGCATCGGCTGGGCCGGGCCGTTGCCGTCCGGGCGGCGGGAGAACATCACGTTCAGCGGGGCGGTGAAGATGTGCAGGTGCTTGGAGTTCACCACGATCACCAGGAACACCAGCATGACGCCGATGTGCAGCAGCAGCCCGACGTGTTCGAGCGCCTCGTTGGCCGTCTCCCCCAGCGGCCTCAGCACCGCGGCGGTGGCCTCGGAGGCGAACGCCCCGGAGGCGTAGGGGAGGTTGCCGGTGTTGAACGCCGCACCGCGGAAGAGGAACATCGTCCAGATCACATTGAAGATCATGAAGAGGACGAGCCAGGCGCCGCCGAGGTGCGAGCCGGAGAAGCGGGACCTGCGGCCGAGCTTCTTGGGCGAGTTCTTGACCCTGATGACCGCGAAGGCGATCAGGCCGACCAGGGCCGCGACCGCGATGAAGTCCTGCAGGAAGCCCAGGACGGCCCAGGTCCCGACGAGCGGGATGTGGAAGTCGGGCGTGCCGGTGACCGCGCCCTGGATCAGCGCGCCGTATGCCTCCAGATATACGGTCGCCAGGATGAAGAAGGCCCACATGACGAAGAAGTGCGCGGTGCCCGAGGCGGTCCACTTGAGCAGCTTCTTCTGCCCGAAGACCTCGACGAGCTGGGCCTTGATCTCGTCACCCACATTGTTCTTGGCATATTCGACCCGCTCGGGCGCGGGCGGCCCGACGGTGGCGAGCTTGTAGAGGAACAGCACGCGGCGCGCGGCAAGCGCGACCGCGACCGCTGTCATGACCAGCCCGATGATCGCTACCCAGAGCACGGGTCCTCCCACAGACGACGTTGGCTGCCAGCGTACGACCGCCGGTCATCCACGGTGACGACGGGTCGCCCCGAATACTACCGACCGGTAACTTGCCCCGGACCGCGACACGTGGTGACCGTGGTCACCATACGGTCACTTCGATGCCCAGAACAATGCTCTGTACACTTCCCGGCGCCGTCAGGGCACGTCCAGATAGCGCTGGATCGTCGGCGCGAGCAGCTCCACCAGCTCTTCGATCTCGACCGAGGCGAGCGGCTCCAACTTGACCACGTAACGCATCAGGACCACCCCGAAGAGCTGGGCGAAGGCCGCCTCCATCCGGATCGGCGGGATCTGGAGGGACTCCGCGATCCGGTAGAGGACCGCGTGCGAGATGAACTCGCGGATCATCGTGACCACCCGGTCGTTGGTCATCGCGGTGCGGACCAGCGCCAGCACGGGCTGGCGGGCCCCGGCCTCGGAGGTCATCGTCAGGACGTACCGGGTCAGCCGCTCGCCGATGTCCTCGCGCGGCCCCGCCAGGAGCATCGGGATCACCTCGTCGGGGTTGATCGGCAGTTCCATGGCCGCGACGAACATCCCCTCCTTGCTCGCGAAGTAGTGGTGGACCAGTGCCGGGTCCACCCCCGCCTGCCGGGCGATGCCCCGGATCGTCGCCTTGTCGAACCCCTTCTCCGCGAAGGTCTCACGCGCGGCCGCAAGGATCTGCCCGCGCGTGTCCACTGCCCCGGGCCTGCGCCCGGGACGCCTCTTACCGATCTCCGACCCGTCCACGGGCCGCCCGTCCAGGGATTGCTCACTCACAGGTCGTTCAACTCACAGGTTGTTCGCCCGCGTCGCCGCGGGTTGTTCCGTCTGCCCGCCCGCGTCGCCGCGGGCCGTCCGGTCAGGGACCGCTCCATCGGGGGATGTTCAGCCAGGGGATGTTCGGTCAGGGGCCGTCCGCTCATACGCTGGAGGGCGTGGCCAGGTGCAGGCGCGCGAAGGCCAGCGCCTCGGCGAGGTCGTCGATCCGCTCCGTACGGCTGGCGGCCTTGCGCGTGTTGATCTCCAACACGACCAGGCCGCCGTAGCCGTTGCCGGCCAGGCGCTCCAGGATCGGCGCGCACGGCTGCCCGCCCCGGCCGGGGACCAGGTGCTCGTCCTTGTTGGCCACCCCGACGCCGTCGGCCAGGTGCAGGTGGGCGAGCCGGTCACCGAGCTTGGTGAACATCTCCATCGCGTCGACCCCGGAGACCGCCGTGTGCGACAGGTCCATCGTCACCTGTGGGAAGTCGTAGTCGACCGGGTTCCAGTCAGGTGAGTAGGGGACGACCTCGTTGCCCCGGGCCCGCAACGGGAACATGTTCTCGACCGCGAAGACCACGTCGGTCTCCTCCCGCATCCGCGCCAGGCCGGTCTCGAAATCCCGCGCGTAGTCACGCTGCCAGCGGAACGGCGGATGCACCACGACGGTCTTGGCGCCCACCCGCTCGGCGGCCCGCTGCGCCCGCTGGAGCTTGGCCCACGGGTCCCTGCCCCACACCCGCTGGGTCACCAGCAGGCACGGCGCGTGGATGGCCAGGATCGGCAGCTGGTAGTGGTCCGACAGCCGCTCCAGGACGTCGACGTCCTGGCTCACGGGGTCGGCGCCCACCATGATCTCGACACCGTCGTATCCCAGGCGCGCGGCCAGTTCGAAGGCGTCCGGCGTGCGCTCCGGGTATACGGACGCGGTGGACAGCGCGATCTTCGCACTAGGTACTCGGATGACGCTCATACGGCTTCCTCGCCTCCGGCCGGACTTCGCGTGAGCCGGCGTCGCCGCGCCCGCGGGCCCGATCGCTCCGCTCACTCACGATGCCAGCCTAAGCGCGCCCGCGGACGAGTGGAGTCCGGCCTCGCTGATGCAGCGGAGATCACACCGCTACGGTGAGAGCATGCCGCGGTTCATGAAGGGCGCCATCCCCAGCCCGAACATCTGGAACACGCCCCACATTTACGAGCTGGAGAACCGGGCGGTGGACCCCGACGGCAGGGTCGAGGCCGCGATGGCCGCCATCCGGCCGTGGACCGGCGCGACGGTCCTCGACATCGGCTGCGGCAGCGGCTACCACCTGCCCGCCCTGTCGGCCACCGCCGCCCGCGTGATCGGCGTCGAGCCGCACGACGACCTCGTCCAGCTCGCCAGGCGGCGCTGCCGGCCGCTGCCCAACGTCGAGGTCCACCCGGCCACCGCCCAGGCCCTCCCGCTGCCCGACGCCTCGGTGGACGTGGCCGTCGCCCGCTGGGCCTATTTCTTCGGCCCCGGCTGCGAACCGGGCCTGGCCGAGCTCTCCCGGGTGCTGCGGCCGGGCGGCGCGGCCTTCGTGATCGACCTCGACGCCGGCCGCGGGGCCTTCGGCCGCTGGTTCAGCCGGACCGTCCCCTCCTACTCGGCCAGGGCCGTCGAGGACTTCTGGAGCCGTCAGGGCTGGCAGAGCCGGCCCCTCGACCTGCGCATGTCCTTCGAGCGCCGCGCCGACCTGGAGGCCGTGCTCCGCATCGAGTTCACCCCCGAGGTCGCCGAGCAGGCCATCGCCGAGACCCCCGGCCTGGAGCTCGCCTACCCCAATGTCCTGCGCTGGAAGCGGTTCTGACCGCTCGGGGAGGCCACCCGCCGGACATCCGGGATGAAATACCCCACGGAACCGCTTGACCTTGACGTTGACGTCAAGGATTAGCGTGATCCCGTAAGGAGGACGGATGCGGATCGGGGAGCTCGCCAGACGGGCCGGGGTCAGCACCCGCGCGCTGCGCTACTACGAGCAGCAGGGGCTGATCACAGCGCGACGGGCGGCCAACGGCTACCGGGAGTACAGCGAGGCGGATCTCAAGCTCGTCACCGAGATCAGATCGCTGCTCACCGTGGGGTTCACCCTGGAGGACGCCCGGCCGTTCGTGGCCTGCCTGCGGGCCGGCCACGAGTCGGGCGGGTCCTGTCCGGAGTCGGTGGCGGTCTACCGGCGCAAGCTGGCCGAGATCGACGACGAGATCCGCACGCTGCTCGCCCGGCGCGCCGAGGTCGCCGGGCAGCTGACCGAGGTCTGTCCCGGATGCGTGTTCACCAAGCTGGGAGAGTCATGATCACTTTGACCGCCGACAACTTCGCCGAACAGGTTCTGCAGAGCGACAAGCCCGTCCTGGTCGACTTCTGGGCCGAGTGGTGCCCGCCGTGCCGGATGATCTCCCCGGTCCTGGAGCAGATCGAGGCCGAGTACGGCGACCGCGTCACGATCGCCAAGCTCAACTACGACGAGCACCAGGAGATCGCGGCCCGCTACGGCGTCATGGGCCTGCCGACGCTCAACCTCTACAAGGGCGGCGAAGTGGTCCGGCAGATCGTCGGCGCCAAGCCCAAGCGCCTGCTCCTGGCCGACCTCGAGGGCCACATCTAGCCGGGCCCGAGCTCCCGCAGGGTCCGCAGCACCGCCTCGGGGTCGCCACCGACCTCGCGCGGCAGGCTGACGTAGAGCTGGAGCGAGGTCACCCCCGGCCGGTGGAACCTCGCGATCCGTTCCCGGCACTCCTCCGGCGTCCCGTTGACGGACAGCCCGTCCACGACCTCGCCGGGGAGCGCCTCGGCGGCGCCGGCGTGGTCGCTCCGTCCCACCGGCCGTGGCAGTGCCCTCGGTCGCCGCCCTGAGCACGCGCGACGTCGTCGTCGCGGGGCCGATGACGCTGGTCTTCTCCCTCTTCCGGCCGGCGGAGGAGCCGGAGGCGCTGGTCCTGCCGCGGACGCCGCGCGACGGGTCGGACCGGCGGCGGATGGCGGAGCTGACGGCGGCGGCGGGCCGTACCGGGTGAAAGTTGTCGGCCGGGACCGGTAACGTGCGGCCATGGCTAAGAAGGTCGGCTATCGCTGTGGTGAGTGCGGTTGGCAGACCGCCAAATGGGTGGGCCGCTGTGGCGAGTGCCAGGCCTGGGGCACGGTCGAGGAGGAGACCGCCCGCGGCGGCGTGCAGGTGGCCTCCGCAGGGGCAGTGTCGGCCCCCGCGATCCCGATCGGGCAGGTCAAGGCCGAGGTGGCGCACGCGCGCGGCACCGGGGTGCCCGAGCTCGACCGGGTGCTCGGCGGCGGCCTCGTGCCGGGCGCCGTCGTGCTGCTGGCCGGGGAGCCCGGCATCGGCAAGTCCACGCTCCTGCTGGAGGCCGCGGCCAAGATCGCACGGCAGCAGACCGTGCTCTACGTCACGGGCGAGGAGTCGGCCGCCCAGGTCCGGGTCAGGGCCGACCGGATCGGCGCGATCCAGGACCGGCTCTACCTCGCGGCCGAGACCGACCTGGGCGCGCTGGTGACCCACGTGGAGAAGGTCCAGCCCGACCTGCTCATCGTCGACTCGGTGCAGACGATCGGCTCCGCCCAGGCGACCGGGGTGCCCGGCGGGGTCACCCAGGTCAGAGAGGTCGCCGGCAATCTGGTCCGGCTGGCCAAGGAGCGCGGCATGTCCACCGTGCTGGTCGGCCACGTCACCAAGGAGGGCTCGATCGCCGGCCCCCGGACCCTTGAGCACCTGGTCGACGTCGTGCTCCACTTCGAGGGCGACCGGCACTCCCGGCTCCGCATGGTCCGCGCGATCAAGAACCGGTACGGCCCCGTCGACGAGGTCGGCTGCTTCGACCTGCACGAGGGCGGCATCGAGGGCATCGCCGACGCCAGCGGCCTGTTCGTCTCCCACCGCGCCGAGCCCGTGCCCGGCACCTGCGTCACGGTCACCCTGGAGGGCACCCGGCCGCTGCCCGCCGAGGTCCAGGCCCTGGTCGCCCGGACCGAGGCCCAGCAGCCGCGCCGCTCCTCCTCGGGGCTCGACACCTACCGGGTGACGATGGTGCTGGCCGTGCTGGAGCGGCGGCTCAACGCCAAGCTGGGCGGCTGCGACGTGTTCACCGCGACCGTGGGCGGCATCAAGCTCAGCGATCCGGCGGTGGACCTGTCGGTGATGCTCGCGGTCGCCAGCGCGGCCGGGGACAAGGCGCTGCCCCCCGGGCTGGTCGTGCTGGGAGAGGTGGGCCTGGCCGGGGAGCTGCGCCCGGTGCGCGACGTGCGGCGCCGCCTGTCGGAGGCGGCGCGGCTGGGCTTCACCCGCGCCCTGGTCCCGGCCGGATCCCTCGACACGGGCAAGAAACGCGACGGCGACCGCTCCCTGGTCCCGGTCGGCGGCCGTAGCACCAAACTCATCCCGGGTTTCGACGTCGTCGAAGCGGACAATGTCTGGGACGCCCTCACTCACGTCACCTAGAGGCGGCCATCCGGCGATCCCGGACTCCGCGGGACCTTCGCCGGTAAGCTGAGCGTGATACGCAGACCACGGGGGTCATGTGCCAGCAAACTACAAAGGGCTCGACGAACGCCGCAGGGCCGTCCTGGCCGCGGTCGCTCCGGGCACCGAACTACGCGACGGCTTGGAGCGTATTCTCCGCGGCCACACAGGCGGTCTGATCGTGCTCGGCTACGACAACACGGTCGAGGAGATCTGCAGCGGCGGATTCGAGCTGGACGTCGAGTTCTCCGCGACGCGGCTGCGCGAGCTCGCCAAGATGGACGGGGCCATCGTGCTGAACGCGAGCGACCTCAAGATCGTGCGCGCGGCCGTGCACCTGATGCCCGACCCG
This sequence comes from Streptosporangium sp. NPDC003464, assembly GCF_053588315.1. NCBI lineage: Bacteria > Bacillati > Actinomycetota > Actinomycetes > Streptosporangiales > Streptosporangiaceae > Streptosporangium > Streptosporangium sp. NPDC003464. The sequence continues at coordinate 9,889 of NZ_JBSFPS010000204.1, forward strand.
GCCATCCCCACCGACGAGTCCGGCACCCGGCACCGCACCGCCCAGCGGGTGGCCGTGCAGACGTCCCTGCCGGTCATCTCGCTCAGCAAGTCCATGCGGATCATCGCCCTCTACCTCGACGGCTTCCGCTACGTGCTGGAGGAGTCGGCGGCGATCCTGTCCAGGGCCAACCAGGCCCTGGCCACCCTCGAACGCTACAAGCTCCGCCTGGACGAGGTGTCCGGCACGCTGTCGGCCCTGGAGATCGAGGACCTGGTGACGGTCCGCGACATAGCGGTGGTCGCCCAGCGGCTGGAGATGGTCCGGCGCATCTCCGAGGAGATCGCCGGTTACGTGGTCGAGCTCGGCACCGACGGCCGTCTGCTCTCCCTGCAGTTCGACGAGCTGGTGGCCGGGACCGAGACCGACCGCGAGCTGATCGTGCGCGACTACCTGCCAGTGGCGGGCCGCCGCCCGCGCAAGTTCGCCGAGGCCCTCCACGACCTCGACCAGCTCTCCTCCAGCGACCTGCTCGACCTGTCCGTCGTCGCCCAGGTCCTCGGCCACTCCGGCAACGACGCCCTGGACAGTCCGGTGAGCCCCCGGGGCTACCGCCTGCTGGCCAAGGTCCCGCGCCTGCCGGGCACGGTGGTCGACCGCCTGGTCGACCAGTTCGGCAGCCTGCAGAAGCTCCTGGCCGCCAGCATCGGCGACCTCCAGGAGGTGGGCGGGGTCGGCGAGGCCAGGGCCCGCCACATCCGCGAGGGCCTGTCCAGGCTGGCCGAGTCCTCCATCCTGGAGCGTTACGTCTAGGCAGCCGTTACGCCTGGACGGTGCCGGCCGAGGAGCGGCCCCGGCGGGGGAGGCGGCTCCAGGCGCCGCCCGCCACCTGCCGCCCCGGCGGGGATGGCTCCCGCGCGGCGGCCACACCGACGGAGACGGCTCCACAGCAATGGGGCACCGGCTGGAGCGGCTCCGGCGGGGAGGCGGCTCCAGGCGCCGTCTGCCGCCTGCCGTCCCGGCGGGGGTGGCTCCCACGCGGCGGCCACACCGCCGGAGACGGCTCCACAGCGGTGGGTGTCGCGCTAGCGGAGGTGGAAGACGGCCTTGCGGCTCTTCAGGCCGGGGCTGCGGGCCATGGCCACGTAGGTGCCGGCCAGGGCGCTGTCGCGGTCGGCCGCGCAGTCGCCACCGGAGCGGCGCCGGTCCCACTCGACCTCCCGGACGTACGGGACGCCCCGGTCGAGCTTGCGGATGTCGTCGGTGTCGCCGCTGACACAGTCGGCCGACGACCAGACGCGGTCGCTGCCGGAGGTGATGCGGACCTCCATGGCACGGGGTCCGACGTCGGCCGTGCACATCACCTTGCCGATGTTCACCAGTGTGAGGATGAACCGGGGGCGGCTGCCCTGCGTGTAGACCTCTCCCAGTCCCTGCATGTTCAGCACGAGGTCGGAGGACTCACAGGCGTCACCGGGCCGCTTGGCCCTGGTGACCGGCCGGGCCTTCCCGGAGGAGGCCGTCGGGCTCGGCGAGGGGGTGATCGTCACCGTGGGCATGACGGTCACTATCGGATCCGGCGTGGGCGACCCGCTGAGCTCTGCCTGCCCCTTCGAGGCGCGCTCCGGTCCGCTCGACGAGCAGGCCCAGGCCACGACGGCGACCACCACGAGCACACCGACAAGGGCGGCCATCCGGCGCCGCCAGTAGACGTCCACCCCTATATCACTACGGAAAGTGTCCGGGTCCATACGGACAGTATGAAGATTCTTCACGAGTCATGAGGAGCGACCCGCCGCTACCTCTGCCGTTTCGGCGGGTGAAGAGGGGGAAGCGCCCCGTCTCCGGCACTATCGTCGAAAGGTGTCCGAGTCGAACCTCCTGCTGGAACCCATTCTCGGCTGGTATGCCGACAAAGCCCGCGACCTCCCCTGGCGCACGCCCGGCGCCTCCCCCTGGTCGATCCTGGTCAGCGAGATCATGTTGCAGCAGACGCCGGTGGCGCGGGTGCTGCCCGTCTGGACCGAGTGGATGGAGCGCTGGCCCACGGCCGCCGCGCTCGCCGAGGAGCCTCCGGGTGAGGCCGTACGCCACTGGGGCCGGCTCGGCTACCCTCGCCGGGCCCTGAACCTGCACGCCTGCGCCCGGGCGATCACCGACCGGCACGGCGGCGAGGTCCCCTCCGACCACGCCATCCTGCTGTCGCTGCCCGGCATCGGCGAATACACCGCGGCGGCGGTGGCCAGCTTCGCCTTCAAGGGCCGCCACGCCGTCCTCGACACCAACGTCCGCCGGGTCCTGGCACGGGCGGTGCGGGGCGAGGAATATCCTCCGAAGGCCACCACGCCCGCCGAGCGCAGGCTCGCCGAGTCGCTGCTGCCCGGCGCCGACGACGCCCCCGTCTGGGCGGTCGCCGTCATGGAGCTGGGCGCCCTGGTCTGCACGGCACGCGCCCCCCGGTGCGCCGACTGCCCGGTCAGTGACCTGTGCGCCTGGCGCCTGGCCGGCAAGCCCGCCTACGACGGCCCCGCCCGCAAGGGCCAGACCTACGCCGGCACCGACCGCCAGTGCCGCGGCCGCCTCCTCGCCGTCCTGCGCCAGGCCCACGGCCCCGTCCCCAAGGACGCCCTCGACGTGGTCTGGGACAGCGCTCCGCAGCGGGAGCGGGCTCTCGACGGCCTGGTCGCCGACGGCCTGGCCGAAGTCCTCGACGACGGCACCTACCGCCTCCCCGGCTGACCGGCCCACGGGCTCGCCCGCCGAGAACTCCTCCCGGCCGCCGGTACAGGGAGCGGCGACACACCGGGACAGCCCCGTGGCCACACCCCGGCCGGCCGGGCGCGGGCTGACCGCGCCCCCTGCGGCGGAGCCCAAGCAGGCGGGTCAGGCGGGCGGCGAGGTGGCGCCCAGCCCCTCCGGGCCGCTCAGGCGACCGGGCGGCCGGGCGCGGGCCGTGTCCGCTCAGGCGGCCAGGCGCAGGCCGAGCGCGGTGAGGTTGGTGCGGGCCCAGTCGAGCTCCTCGGCCAGCAGGTTGACCAAGGCGCCGGGGCCCCTGGTCCGCAGCGGCACGGCCAGGTCGTGGGTCTCGACCTCGATGTGCGCGGTGCCGTTCACCGCGCCGGAGAGCATGGCGGTGAGGGTGTCTTCGAGGACCGAGCGGGTGCTCGGCAGCTCCTGGCACGCCTCGCTCACGTGGTTGTGGACGTGGCCGAGCTTGACCACGGGGGCACCGGCGGCCGCCAGGCCGCGCAGGGCGGCTCCGGGCTCCTCCGCGCCACCGGCCAGGTGGCAGGCGTCGAGGCAGACCCCGAGGTGGTCGGAGTCGATGTCGCAGACCCGCTCCAGCGCCTGCGAGGTGGTCTCCAGCACGCAGCCGGGCCACGGCTCGAAGCCGACCCGGATCGTCTTGCCGGTGACGCTGTAGAGGCCGCGCAGCTCGCGGGAGAGGCGCTCCAGGCGGCGCGAGGCGATCGTGTGCAGGTCGGCCGGCCAGTCACGGCGCCACCCGATGGGGATGGTGGAGATGCTCCCGAAGCGGACGTCGTCCGGCAGCAGGAAGGCCAGGATCTTGGCCAGCGCCATCGTGTAGCGGTAACGCTCGGGCTTGGCCCAGTCGGGGCCGGGGGCGTCCTGGTTGCGGCCGCCCGTGCCGTTGAGGCTGACGACCTCCAGACCGCGCTCCTCAAGGGAGCGGCGCAGGCGCACCAGCTCGATCCGGTCGGCGATGAGATGGTCGGCGACGCTCGGGGAGAGCCACAGGCCCACGCCCATCCGCTCCACGCCCAGGCGCTTGCGGACCGGAACCGCGTATCGGGTCAGATGCGCGATCAGGTTCTCCAGGTCCTCGGCGGGATGTACGCCCGCGTTGTAGGACAGGTGAACGAGTGTCCCGCCCTCGTGCCGCAAACGCATCCGATGCCTCCCAGGCGTGCTCGTCTAAGCGCCCTGATTGCCCCACGCCGATGGTTGTGGCGTCACGGGTCAGCGGGCCTTCCCTGCCGGGAACTCGGCCCGGCCCGCACGAGCATCCCTCGCGGGCACCGATCTCCGCGTCACTCCGGGAGCTGATTCTTCGGTACGTCGCTGGGCTGACGTCGGGACCGACCTCACCGCAGTCGATACGACTTGTAGATCACTGGGCGAGTTGAGCCGGATTCACTCTACCGAGTGTAGTACTACCTTCGGTAGGGACGTAGCGCATTGGATAACAAATGAGTAGACCCCGCCGTGAATCTCCTCACGGCGGGGTCAACTTTTACCCGTTGAGCCGGACCCTGTCCCGCGGATCGCCTGGCGTCCGCGGGACAGGACCTGGCCCTAGTTCTGGATCGGCTCCGCGATGGCGGCCGCCGAGTCCGGGACGTGGTCGGCCGGAGCGGCCTCACCGACGAAGACGAACTTCGCGTTGTCGCCCTCGCCCTCGATGCTGATCTTGACGATCTGACCGGGACGGAGCTCGCCGTACAGGATCTTCTCCGACAGCGTGTCCTCCAGCTCGCGCTGGATGGTGCGGCGGAGCGGACGGGCGCCCATCACCGGGTCGTAACCACGGTCGGCCAGCAGCTGCTTGGCCTCGGGCGAGACCTCCAGACCCATGTCGCGGTCCTTCAGACGCTCGGCGACCTGCGCGAGCATCAGGTCCACGATCTTGATGATCTCCTTCGGCGTGAGCTGGTGGAAGACCACGATGTCGTCGACACGGTTGAGGAACTCGGGCCGGAAGTGCTGCTTGAGCTCCTCCTGGACCTTGGCCTTCATCCGGTCGTAGTTCGACTCGGTGTCGTTGGACTTCGCGAAGCCCACCCCGATGCCCTTGGAGATGTCGCGGGTGCCGAGGTTGGTCGTCATGATGATGACGGTGTTCTTGAAGTCGACCACCCGGCCCTGGGCGTCGGTCAGCCGACCGTCCTCCAGGATCTGCAGCAGCGAGTTGAAGATGTCCGGGTGGGCCTTCTCGATCTCGTCGAAGAGGACCACGGAGAACGGCTTGCGCCGCACCTTCTCGGTGAGCTGGCCACCCTCCTCGTATCCGACGTAGCCGGGAGGAGAGCCGAACAGCCGGGAGACGGTGTGCTTCTCCATGAACTCGGACATGTCCAGCATGATCAGCGCGTCCTCGTCCCCGAACAGGAACTCGGCCAGCGCCTTGGACAGCTCGGTCTTACCGACACCGGACGGGCCGGCGAAGATGAACGAGCCACCCGGACGGCGCGGGTCCTTCAGACCGGCGCGCGTGCGGCGGATCGAGCGGGACAGACCCTTGATGGCGTCGTCCTGGCCGATGATCCGCTTGTGGAGCTCGTCCTCCATCCGGAGCAGCCGCTGGGACTCCTCCTCGGTGAGCTTGAAGACCGGGATGCCGGTGGCCGTGGCGAGGACCTCGGCGATGAGCTCCTCGGTGACCTCGGCGACGACGTCCATGTCGCCGGCCTTCCACTCCTTCTCGCGGCGTTCGCGCTTGAGCTGGAGCTGCTTCTCCTGGTCGCGCAGCGCGGCGGCCTTCTCGAAGTCCTGCGCGTCGATCGCGGACTCCTTGTCGCGCCGCACGTTGGCGATCTTCTCGTCGTACTCACGCAGGTCCGGCGGGGCGGTCATGCGGCGGATGCGCATGCGCGAGCCGGCCTCGTCGATGAGGTCGATCGCCTTGTCCGGCAGGAACCGGTCGCTGATGTAGCGGTCGGCGAGCTGCGCGGCGGCCACGAGGGCGCCGTCGGTGATGGAGACCCGGTGGTGCGCCTCGTAACGGTCGCGCAGCCCCTTGAGGATCTCGATCGTGTGGCTGAGGCTGGGCTCGGCCACCTGGATCGGCTGGAAGCGGCGCTCAAGCGCGGCGTCCTTCTCCAGGTGCTTGCGGTATTCGTCGAGGGTGGTCGCGCCGATGGTCTGCAGCTCACCACGGGCCAGCATGGGCTTGAGAATGCTGGCGGCGTCGATCGCGCCCTCGGCGGCACCCGCGCCGACGAGCGTGTGGAGCTCGTCGATGAACAGGATGATGTCGCCGCGGGTGCGGATCTCCTTGAGGACCTTCTTCAGGCGCTCCTCGAAGTCACCGCGGTAACGGGAACCCGCGACCAGTGCGCCCAGGTCGAGGGTGTAGAGCTGCTTGTCCTTGAGCGTCTCCGGGACCTCGCCCTTGACGATCTTCTGGGACAGGCCCTCGACGACGGCGGTCTTGCCGACGCCGGGCTCACCCACCAGGACAGGGTTGTTCTTGGTCCTCCGGGAGAGGACCTGCATGACCCGCTCGATCTCCTTCTCCCGGCCGATGACCGGGTCGAGCTTGCCCTCACGGGCGGCCTGGGTCAGGTTGCGGCCAAACTGGTCCAGCACAAGCGAGGTCGACGGCGCGGCCTCCTGCGGACCGCCCGCGGCGGCCGGCTCCTTGCCCTGGTAGCCGTGGAGCAACTGGATGACCTGCTGCCGCACGCGGTTGAGATCCGCGCCCAGCTTCACCAGCACCTGGGCGGCGACGCCCTCGCCCTCACGGATGAGGCCGAGCAGGATGTGCTCGGTGCCGATGTAGTTGTGACCCAGCTGCAAGGCCTCGCGGAGCGACAGCTCAAGGACCTTCTTGGCGCGCGGGGTGAAGGGAATGTGCCCCGACGGCGCCGACTGCCCCTGGCCGATGATCTCCTCGACCTGCTGACGCACACCTTCAAGACTGATGCCGAGGCTCTCCAGAGCCTTGGCGGCAACGCCTTCACCTTCGTGGATCAGACCAAGAAGGATGTGCTCCGTACCGATGTAGTTGTGGTTGAGCATCCGGGCCTCTTCTTGGGCCAGGACGACAACCCGCCGTGCGCGGTCGGTGAACCTCTCGAACATCTCGTCGCTCCTCACAGAGCGGTAAGGCAGGTCCGGGATGTCCGGGCCCTGTCATCCCGCATGGTAGCCCCGACCCGGCGACCGCTCTAAGCAGAAGACGTTCCCCGAGAGCAGGGCGTTCACCCTCCATCCAACTACTTACCGGGGGTGGGATGTTCCCGATACGCCGCAAGCGAACGACGTTTATCGACCCCTCAAACGCGTCATGCGGTCATGGCCGCCACCGGACCCCACCGTGGCCGCCATAACCGCATGATTCAACGATCTAGTGAGCCGCTTCGTACTGCTCGACGATCTTGGAGGCGATTCGACCGCGCTCGCTGACATTAAGGCCGTGCGACTTCGCCCATGCCCGGATGTCGGCGCTCTTCTCCCGAGTCAGTGCCCGAGCCCCACCTGCGCGGCGGCGGCGAGGGGCCAGCGCCCCGGAACGGCGGGCGCTCTGCACGAAAGGCGACAGGGAGTCGCGGAGCTTCTTCGCGTTTACGTCACTCAGGTCAATCTCATAGCTGGTGCCGTCAATCGCGAAGGCGACAGTCTCATTGGCCTCGCCCCCATCGAGGTCGTCGATGAGAATCTCCTGGATCTGCTTGGCCATCTACGCAATCCTTTCGCGGAGTATTGTTTCATTCGCAAGCTAAACATATACCCGCAATCGGAGAGCGGCAATTCCGGGAGCCCGGCGATTCTTGCCGGGAACCCAGACCGCGAGTGGATCAGCTGTTCTGCGACTCAGCCCGATCCGGCCGTTTTGCCGGGCGGCGGCCGGCGGCTTCACTGCGAAGAACCTTGACCACTCCGTAGATGAAGGCCCCGCCGACGACCACTGGAGGTATCAACGCGGACAATACGTCGCTCATTCGTCCTCGCTCCGCACCTGGGGTGACATTCTGAAGACCATGGAAATTTTCGGCGGCGGCGTCGTCGCCCGCGCCGGGGACCCGATCGATCACGCCGGATCCGCCTACCGATGACCTTAGCGTCACCGGCGGGCGGCGCGCGTCACCGGGGCGACCATGCGGCCGTGCACCACCTTAATGCTTCTCTCCAGCCGTCTTACCGGTTGCACTCCGTAAAGCCGCCTGGAAAAACCCGACAGAGCGATCACATGATGATCAACTTTGCCGGAAAACCAATGCCCGCCCAGGTCCTCGACCGCGAGGCCACCCGCCGCCCCGCCGCGAAACCCCTGCTGAAGAGGGCTGCGGACAAGGGTGAACAGGATCGTCGCGGAGCCGGAGACCGTCACCGCAAGGTCGGCCGCGGAATGTCCGCGGTGATGAGAACAGCCGGTTGGAGAGCCGTCCACTTCACCGGGCGGGCAGCCCGCGGCGCAACGCCATCGTACGGAACAAGGCGGGGCTTCATCGCTTTCTTACCAAGAGTACGTCCGCCTCTGGCATGCGGGACATAGTCGTACCCCGTATAACCACCAAACGCGATCGGGTGCGCCAACAACCCCGGCAACACCATGGGGCCCGGCCGTGGATCGGCAAGAAGGTCTTCGCGGGCCGGTCCGAAGGCCCCGGAGATGGCGGAGAAGGCGAAGGAGAGAATCCAGTAGAGCGCCGCGGAGACGGAGCGGCGGCGATGCCGGAGGCCGGGCACGCCCGCCATTCGGCCGCCGGCGCGGGAACTCCCGGCGGCAAGTGACCGCCATTGGTCCTCCATAGGACCATAGGGGCCGCGGGCGGCGGCACCGCGGATCGGCTGCGTTTGTCGGTGCCGGCGCGCGAGGAGGCGGCCATATGGTTCCTCCCGGCGACGCGTATGGGTTTGCGTTCCATCGCGGCGCGGCGGAACACCGTTACGGGGCCGGTTTTCTCATCCACGCATGAAATCGGGGCCGGCGGTTCAACCGCCGGCCCCGATATTCACGGAACTACTTGGTCTTGACGACGACCGTCTTGGCCACCTTGTCGTGCAGAGCCTGCTGCAGGGGCTTGTCCCACAGCGGCCAGAGCACGTCCACCAGCACGAAAACGCCCACCACCAGATTCACCAGCAGGGAGAGGAAACCCAGCAGAGCGGAGAGCCCGTTGACGATGTAGCTGCCGAACAGCACGAGAGCCCGCTTGAGCGCGCTGCCCATGTCGATGTTGCTGACCAGCTGGCCGCCCACCGGGACGACCTTGATGCCGATGATCTGCTTGCCGAGGGTGGTGCCGTTGCGCCCCAGCATGAAGACCTCGTAGCCGATGAGGGCCACACCGACGATGAGTGTGTTCACCATCGACTGGAGGAAGATGTT
>NZ_JBSFPS010000205.1:0-3867 GCF_053588315.1 Streptosporangium sp. NPDC003464
GCGGCAGGCGTGCGAGGCGTCACTGCGCCGGCTCGGGGTTGACCACATCGACCTGTACTACCAGCACCGGGTCGATCCGCAGGTGCCGATCGAGGAGACCGTCGGCGCCATGGCCGAGCTGGTGCGGGCCGGGAAGGTCCGCCACCTCGGGCTGTCCGAGGCCGGCGCGCGAACCATCCGGCGGGCGCACGCGGTGCACCCGATCGCCGCGCTACAGAGCGAGTGGTCGCTGTGGACCCGCGACCTGGAGGCGGAGATCGTCCCGCTCTGCCGCGAGCTCGGCATCGGCCTGGTCCCGTTCTCTCCGCTTGGGCGCGGCTTCCTGACCGGCCGGTACAGCTCGGTCGAGGGGCTGGCGGAGACCGACGTGCGGCGCAGCCAGCCGCGTTTCGCCGACGGCAATCTCGAACGGAACCTGGCGATCGTCGCGGAGCTGAACGAGCTGGCCGCGGCGAAGGGGGTCACCACCGGCCAACTGGCCCTGTCCTGGGTGCAGCACCGGGGCGACGACGTGGTGCCGATTCCCGGTACTCGGCGGCAGCGGTATCTGGAGGAGAACCTCGCGGCCCTGGCCGTCGAGCTGTCCGCCGAGGATCTCGCCGCCATCGAGGCCGCCGCCCCGCCCGAGCAGATCGCGGGCACCCGCTACGACGCGACCAGCCTCACCTTCGTCAACGGCTGAGCCCGCCGCGGTCGTGCTCGATGCAGCGCCCATCGCCGGTTCGGGAAACCGTCGCCGACTCGGAAAACGATCACCCTCCATGCGGGAAGCGATCATCTGAGGCATCCGGTCCGGCCAGGTCACGCCCACTCGTGCACACCCCATCAGAACACAAGGCCCGGCTCCAGAACATGGAGCCGGGCCTGTCGCTGTGCAGGAAAGCCAGTGGACCCGCCGTCATGGGGGGCGCAGCCGAGATCGACAAGCGTCATCGTCGCGGCACCGGCCGGGATCCGGTGAGCGGAACCGGTACGCCCCATCGGAGTTTTGCAGGTGTGACCTGGGGAAACGTGACCAACATCATCCCGCGTACATCCCGCGACCACCGGCTGAGGGCCGCTCACGGTGGCGTACGGCTGCGCATCCCGGAAACGACCAACGGCGCCTGGTCCGAGGGAAAGCCCTGGTCAGACGCCGTTTCGCGAGGTGAGCGGAGAGCGTGGGATTCGAACCCACGAGGACTGTCACCAGCCCTAGCGGTTTTCAAGACCGCCGCCATCGTCCACTAGGCGAGCTCTCCTGGCGACACGTCCGAAGAACGTGTCAGATGCACCTTAGCCTCTCACCGCCTCAAGCGCGCACGGGACTTGGCAGGCGTCTCGTCTCGCGTGGGAGGCGGGACGCCTGCCGTACCGGACTCAGAGCTGCCCGCCGGCGAAGCCGTCGCCCACCGAGGCCGCCAGCCGGAGGAAGGACTCCCGGGTGGCGGGCTGCAGCCTCTCCAGGTCGATCTCCGCGCCCTCTTCGAGATGGGGGTCGTAGGGGACGCGGATCACGGCGCGGCAGCGGGCCGCGAAGTGGGCCTCCAGGCGGTCGAGATCGACTGTGGACTTCGACCGGGGACGGACGCTGCACAGCACCACCGTGGCGGAGCGGACCAGATCCTCGTAATGGTGTGCCTCCAGCCAGTCCAGCGTCGCCGAGGCGGCGCGGGCTCCGTCCACGGAAGGGGAGCTGACCAGGACGAGCTGGTCGGCCAGGCCGAGGACGCCGGACATGGCCGAGTGGAGCAGGCCGGTGCCGCAGTCGGTGATGCAGATCGAGTAAAAGTTCTCCAGGACCTGGGCCACCGACTGGTAGTCGGACGCGCTGAACGCCTCGGACACCGACGGGTCGCGGTCGGAGGCGAGGATCTCCAGACGGGACGGGGCCTGCGAGGTGAACGCCCGTATGTCGACGTAGCGCTTGATCTGCTGGCGCTCGTTGAGCAGGTCGCGGACGGTCGCGGAGGTTTCGAGTTCGAGCTTGTCCGACAGGGTGCCGCGGTCGGGGTTGGCGTCGACCGCGATGACCCGGTCACCGCGGATCTGAGCGAGGGTGGCGCCGAGACCGACCGTTGTGGTGGTCTTCCCGACGCCGCCCTTCAGGCTGAGCACGGCGACCCGGTGGTGTCCCGTGGCGACCGGCGTGCGGGCACGGCCGACCAGCTCACGGCGGCGGCGGACCTCAGGGGACTCGCCGGGCTTGATCAATCCCGCCGACGCCTTGTAGATCAGCTTGCGCCAGCCCCCGGCGGGCCCGTTACGGCGCCCCCTCAGCAGCGACTCGGGGTCCAGACTGTCGGCCGACGGCCTGGGGGTGCCCGGCGTCTGCTGCCGGGAGGACGTGCTGAAGGCGGGCGTCGGGGCCGCCTGACGGCGGCGCGCCTGGTACGGCTCCCGCGCCGGCTCGGACGTGACCCGGTCCGAGGGGAGAGCCGCGTCCCGGTCCGGGGCGAAGGGCTTGTCCCGGTCTGAGGAGAAGGGCTTGTCCTGGTCCGGGGCGAACGGCTTGTCCCGATCCGGAGCGAAGGCCGTCTCCCGGGCCGAGGCGAAGGGCTTGTCGCGGTCCGAGGGGAAAGCCGACTCCCGGTCCGAAAGGAAGGGATTGTCGCGGTCCGAGCTGAAAGCCGCATCCCGATTCGGAGGGAAAGGCTTGTCCCGATCCGAGGAGAAAGGCGCATCCCGGTCAGAGAAAGGCTTGTCCCGATCCGAGACGGAGGCTACGTCCCGGTTGAGGGTGGGGGAAGTGTCCCGGGCCGAGGAGATGGGCTTGTCACGGTCGGGAGCGGGGGCCACCCCCTCCTTGGGGGTGAAGGCCGTGTCCCGGTCCGGGCCGAAGAGCTTGTCCGGGCCCGGAAGGAAAGCCGTGTCCCGGTCAGAGGAGAAAGGCTTGTCCTGGTCCGGGGAGAAGGGCTTGTCCCGGTCAGAGGAGAAGGGCCTGTCCTGGTCAGAAGAGAAAGGCTTGTCCCGATCTGAGGCGAAAGGCTTGTCCTGGTCGGGGGAGAAAGGCTTGTCACGGTCCGGGGTGAAGGCCGTGTCCCAGGTCCGGCCGGAGTCCGGGATGCGGGGGACGGTCGAGCCGAACAGATCGGGGGCACGTTCCAGCGGCGCGGCAGGCGTCGAGTGGTCGGCACCGAAGGACTCGGGCACCCGGAACGGCTCGACGGCCTCAGGCTCGGGACGCCCGAGGACCGACCGGAGTGTCTCCCCGGAGGCGAACGGCTCGGCGGCTCCGGAGGCGGACCGGTCGCGGTCCTGCCCGGCACCGCCGAAGGCGGAGAGGTCGTCACGACGGCCCGGGCCGCCGGCGCCGGAGCGAGCGTCGTCCGGCCCGGCGCCATCGGCGCCATCGGTGCCGGAGCGGTCGTCGCGCTCGGAGGCGGAGCGGTCGTCGCTCTGCTCGGGGCCGCCGGGACCGGAGTGAGCCTCGTCCTGTCCGGGACCACCGGAGCTGGGCCGGTCATCCTCCGCTCCGGCGCCGCCGGAGGATCCCGCACGGTCGGAGCCGACGGCCGGCAGCGTGAACCGGTCATGCTCGGAACCGGCGCCGCCGAAGGTGAACCCTCCGGGGCCGGCGGCCGGCAGCGTGAACCGGTCGCGGTCGGAACCGCCGCCGAAGGCGGACCCCCCGGGTTCCGGGGCCGAGGGCTTGAACGGTTCGAGCGTGGGGCCGGACGGCTCGGCGGGGGCGAAGGTGAGGGGCTCGGCCGGCTCCTGCGGGCGGCGAGGCTGCTCGAACAGGCCGCGGGAGGGCTCCTGCTCGGGCTCGGCACGCGGCGCACGGACCTCAGGCTCGGCACGCGGCGCACGGACCTCAGGCTCGGCACGCGGCGCACGGACCTCAGGCTCGGCACGCGGCGCACGGACCTCAGGCTCGGCACGCGG
>NZ_JBSFPS010000205.1:3967-18849 GCF_053588315.1 Streptosporangium sp. NPDC003464
ACGCGGCGCACGGACCTCAGGCTCGGCACGCGGCGCACGGACCTCAGGCTCGGCACGCGGCGCACGGACCTCAGGCTCGGCACGCGGCGCACGGAGCTTGGGGTCGGTGAACTCGCCGCCGGGCTCGTCCTGCTCCTGACGGGGCAGCGGCTTGAGAGGGGCCAGAAAGCCGTCGTTGTCATGGCTGGAAGGCGCCGTGACGGAGGGCAGGGTGAAGGCGCTCACCGTGTCGGACGCCTCCATCCAGTCGGCCGCGTCGGCGTCTTCGGCCGGTGGGTCCGTCACGGGCGCGAAGGCCCCCGCGGGGTCGTAGGCCGAGTCGACGGCTGTGCGGAACAGCGGCGAGGAGACCGCCGCGGGCTCGGAGGGCACCAGGCCCCACGGGTCCTTCGGGTATGGCGAAATGGCGGTGTCGTCCACCGCGTCCGCCGCGCTGCTCCTCATCGCGACGGGAGGATCGTCCTCCTGCTCCTTGATAGCGTCGAGCCAGGCGAGCTGCTCCTCGAGAGACTCTTCACGATCGTGTCTCGCCACCGTGTTCCCCCTCGGGATGGGCATAAAAGGGCAGCAAACGCATAGCAGGTTAACGCCCTGTGTTCTCATCAATGCGGGCAACCACCAAGTTGAGCCCACGGGATAGCTTGGTCACATGCACGCCATCGTGATCGATAAACCTGGTGGACCTGAAGTGCTGACCTGGCGAGAGGTCCCCGATCCCCGCCCCGGACCGGGTGACGTCGTCATCGACGTGGCCGCCTCGGCGGTCAACCGGGCCGATCTGATGCAGCGGATGGGCCTGTACGACCCGCCTCCGGGCGCCTCGCCGTATCCGGGGCTGGAGTGCTCCGGGGTGGTCGCGGAGGTGGGCTCGGACGTGGAGGACTTCAGGCCGGGCGACCGGGTGTGCGCGCTGCTGTCCGGCGGCGGCTATGCGGAGCGGGTCGTGGTGCCCTGGCAGCAGGTCATGCGGGTGCCCGACGGCGTCGACCTGGCCAAGGCGGCGGCCCTGCCCGAGGTGGCGTGCACGGTCTGGTCCAACGTGTTCATGACGGCGCGCCTGAGGAAGGGCGAGACGCTTCTCGTCCACGGCGGCGCCAGCGGGATCGGCACGCTGGCCGTACAGCTCGCCAAGGCGTTCGGCTCGCGGGTGGTCGTCACCGCCGGATCGGCAGACAAGATCGCCCGATGCCTGGAGCTGGGCGCGGACGAGGGGATCAACTACCGCGAGGAGGACTTCGCGGAGCGGGTCCGGGCCGATGTGATCCTCGACATCGTCGGCGCGAAATACCTGCCAGGGAACGTGAAAGCCCTCAAAACGGGCGGCCGTCTGGTCGTGATCGGGATGCAGGGCGGCTCGAAGGGCGAGCTGGACCTGGGTGCGCTCCTCGTGAAACGGGCCTCCGTGCACGGCACCACGCTACGCGCGCGCCCGGTCGACGAGAAGGGGGTCATCGTACGCGGTGTCGTGGACAACGTCTGGCCCCTGGTCGACGCCGGGGCGATCCGGCCCGTGATCCACGCGCGGGTGCCGATGAGCGAGGCCGCCGAGGCCCACAGGATCTTGGAGTCCGGTGACCACATCGGGAAAATCCTGCTAGTAAGTTGAATGCTATGAACGCAGAGGAGAGCACTCCGCACATAGTCGTCATGGGCCCCCAGGGTGTCCAGGCCGAGGAGGACGGCGAGGGACGGTCGGTCGCCGATCTGGTCGAGCAGCCCGCCAAGGTGATGCGGATCGGCAGCATGATCCGCCAGCTCCTCGAGGAGGTCCGGGCAGCTCCGCTGGACGAGGCCAGTCGCAAGCGGCTCAAGGAGATCCACCAGAGCTCCATCAAGGAGCTCGAGGACGGTCTGGCTCCCGAGCTGGTCGACGAGTTGGAGCGCCTGTCACTCCCGTTCACCGAGAACGACAACGGCACCCCGCCGAGCGACGCGGAGCTCCGGGTCGCCCACGCGCAGCTCGTCGGCTGGCTGGAGGGCCTGTTCCACGGGATCCAGACCACGCTTTTCGCCCAGCAGATGGCGGCCCGCGCCCAGCTGGAGAACATGCGCAAGGCGCTGCCCAGCGGCGTCTCCCTCACACAGGAGGGCCACCAGGGCAGCTCCGGCCCCTACCTGTAGAGATCCTCAAGGACCCTGGCGACCCCATCGTCGTTGTTGGCCGCGGTCACGTGATCGACCGCGGCCAGCACCTCGGCGTGGGCGTTGGCGACGGCGTAGGAGGTGCCCGCCCACCGCAGCATCGGCAGGTCGTTGGGCATGTCCCCGAACGCGATCACCTCGGCCGACGTGATCTCCCGGCCCTCGGCCAGGGTGGCCAGCGCCGAGGCCTTCGTCACGCCGTGCGCGCTCATCTCGATCAGGGCGCGGCCGCTGGAGTGGGTGGGCGTGACCAGGTCGCCGACCAGCCCGTAGACCGTCTCCTGGAGGATGTCGGGGTCCATCCGGGGGTGCAGCGCCAGGAGCTTGGCGCACGGCCGCGAGATGAGCGTGGCCGTTCCGACGCGGAGTCCGGCGACCGCCTTACCGTCCCAGCCACCGAGACGGAAGTCCGATTCGTGGGCGAATCCGCCTTCGTATTCCACTGAGAACGCCAGCTCGGGAACCTTTTCGCGGAGCCGTCTCACGACCTCTTCAAGCACATCTGGGGGGATGAGGTGTGATTTGACGATCTGCTCGGTGTGCAGGTCGTAGACAAGGGCACCGTTGGCGCATATGGCCAGCCCTCTATGGCGTACGGCTCCCGCGACCGCGTGCATCCACCGGGGCGGCCGGCCGGTCACGAAGATCAGCGTGGCTCCGGCGCTCTCCACACGGGCGAAGGCGGCCGCGGTACGGGGTGAGACGGTGCCGTCCGAGCGCAGGGCGGTGCCGTCGAGATCAGTGGCGACGAGGCGGGGGCATCCCATAACAGGTTCCAGTCTGCACTGTGATCCCCGGTACGCCAGCCTCGGGGATCCATCTACGAGGAATCTTCCTCATGGCGGGAACACGAGTGCGCCAGATAGTGTTAGATGTGATGGCGTTGTATTAGCTGAATCCCGTTGTGAAAACCAGTTTGACTGAGCCACCCGGGGCTTGCTGTACGACACATGGGGTTCACGAGGTGTGAATCCCAAAGTTTCAAATCCTGAGGGAGAGCTTTAATGGCTCAGGGAACCGTCAAGTGGTTCAACGCTGAAAAGGGCTTCGGCTTCATCGCACCGGACGGCGGTGCACCGGACGTGTTCGTGCACTTCTCCGAGATCCAGGGCAGCGGCTACCGCAGCCTTGAGGACGGTCAGCGTGTCGAGTTCGAGATCACGCAGGGCCAGAAGGGTCCGCAGGCCTCGCAGGTCCGCGCCGTCTGACGCATAGACCTCTGGTAGCGAGGAAGGCGGGGTTCGCTTAACGCGAACCCCGCCTTTCTCGTTCCCGGGCCGCCCCGGGGACCGCCCTCACGGCCTCCCCGCCCCACCCGCCGACCGGCCCTGCGGTTCCCGGCCCGGCCTGCCCCGCCTGTGAACCAGGCTCGTCCCGCCTGTGGACCGCCTCCGTGGCCTCCCCCCGCCCCGCCTCGGGGTCTCACCGGTAGACCAGGCCCGACAGCCGCCAGGCCAGGCCGCGGCGGAAGGCGGGGACACGCGCCAGGGTCCGCAGGACCAGGTTCCGGACCGGCCGCAGACGCTTGTCCACGGTGGCCAGCCGGGTGAGCCGCCCGGCGAAGGCGACGACCTGCTCCGCCACGGGGCGGCGGGCCGCCGCGTAGGCGTCCAGAGCGCCCTGATCGCCCTTCAGAGCGCCGAGGAGCGCCTCGCCGAGGGCGGTGGCGTCCTGGATGCCGGTGTTCATTCCCTGACCCCCTGCGGGGCTGTGGACGTGCGCGGCGTCGCCCGCCAGCACCACCCGCCCGGCGCGGTAGGCGTCGGCCACCCGGTGGTGGACCCGGAACCGCGATCCCCAGACGACCTCGCGCACCACGGCCCGGTCCCGCTCAGGTCCCCGGCTGTCCAGCAGCGCCTGGACGAAGGCCGTGTCGGGCTCGGCCGGCGCCTCGTCCACGGTGGCCACGATCCGGTGGGTGCCGTCGGGCAGCGGGGCCACCACGACCAGCCCGGCGGGCGAGAAGTAGAGGATGACCTCGTCATCGGGCACGCCGCCGGTGAGCCGCACGTCGGCCAGGCTGAACGACTCGGCGTACTGTCCGCCGGTGAAGCCGATGCCCGCCTGTTCGCGGACCGTGCTGTGCATGCCGTCCGCGCCCACCGCGTACTTCGCGGTGACGGTGGCGCCGCCGGCGAAGACCGCGGTCACGGCCTCGCCGTCCTGGGTGAGGCTCTCCAGCGTGTACGGCCTGGCGACCCGGCCGCCCAGCTCGGTGAGGCGCTCCAGCAGGGTCCGCTCGGTCACCGCCTGGGAGACCATCAGCGTGTAGGGGTAGCGCGTCGGGAGCGTGTCGAACCGCACCGGCACGAGGACCCTGTCACGGTCCTTGATCGTGAAGCGGGGGGCCCGGATGCCCTGGGCGGCCAGCCGCCCGGCCACCCCGAGGGGCTCCAGGACTTCGAGCGTCCTGGCGTGGACCACCGCGGCCCGCGAGGTGTTGTCACCGGCCGCCTGGTTGTCGACGACGGTCACGTCGAACCCCTGCCCGGCGAGGGAGACGGCGACGGTGAGGCCGGTCGGGCCTGCGCCGATGACGAGAACGTCCGTGCTGGTGGGGAGCATCTCGACCTCCATGAGTCGATGTCAACGCTTGTTGGTCAACATCCGTTGGCATAACTGTGCGCCCTCCGCGCTGGCTATGTCAACAGTCGTTGGCCTACAGTTGTTGACATGAGGAGAACCTCCGAGGAGACCAAGGCCGCGATCCTGGCCGCGGCACGCGAGCGCTTCGCCGCGGACGGCTACCAGCGGGCCACCATCCGCGCCATCGCCTCGGACGCGGGCATCGACCCGGCCATGGTCATGCGCTACTTCGGCAACAAGGAGAAACTGTTCGCCGCAGCGGCCGACTTTGACCTGAGATTTCCGGATCTGAATGCGATCCCCCGCGAGACCGTGGGGAAGACGCTCATCGCCCACTTCCTGGATCGCTGGGAGGACGACGAGGGCATGCTGATCCTGCTGCGCACCGGCGTCACCAACGAGGCCGTCGCCGCGCGCATGCGCGACATCTTCGCCCTCCAGCTCGGCCCGCTGATCGCCCGCCTCCACGGCGACCCGTCCCAGGCCCCGTCACGGGCGGGGCTCGCCTCCACCCAGGTCCTCGGCATGGCCCTGTGCCGCTACGTGCTCCGCCTGCCACCCGTCGTCGCCATGTCCAGGGACGAGATCGTGGACTGGCTCGGGCCCACCCTCCAGCGCTATCTCCTGGAATAACCGGGATCTCTGGGATCCGGCGGCCGTGCGGGACCCGGCCGCGATGCCCGCGCCGGGCCTCAGGTGGCTGCTCCGGCACCACCCGTCCTGGCCGGCCGGGCGTCCGCGGGGAGCGTGGCCGGAGGTCCGGCGGCCGTGCGGGATCTGGCCGCCGGTCCGGGGGCTGAACGCGCGTGGGCCCCCGCCGGGGTGCGGCGGGGGCCCACGTCGTGGCAGGGGTTACTTGACGGGTTCGAGGACGTCGAGCCCGACGTAGGGGCGCAGGGCCTTGGGGACCACGACGGAGCCGTCGGCCTGCTGGTGGTTCTCCAGGATGGCCACGATCCAGCGGGTGGTGGCCAGGGTGCCGTTCAGCGTGGCCGCGTGCTGGGGCTTGCCGTCCTTGTCGCGGTAGCGCACGGCCAGGCGGCGGGCCTGGAAGTCGGTGCAGTTGGAGGTCGAGGTGAGCTCGCGGTAGCGGCCCTGGGTGGGGACCCACGCCTCGCAGTCGAACTTCCGCGCCGCGCTCGTGCCCAGGTCGCCCGCGGCGGTGTCGATGACGCGGTAGGGCACCTCGATCTTGGCGAGCATCTCCTTCTCCCAGGCGAGCAGGCGCTGGTGCTCCTCGCTCGCGTCTTCGGGACGGCAGTAGGAGAACATCTCGATCTTGTCGAACTGGTGGACGCGGATGATGCCCCGGGTGTCCTTGCCGTAGGAGCCGGCCTCGCGGCGGAAGCACGAGGACCATCCGGCGTAGCGGTAGGGCAGCGCGGCGCCGTCGAGGATCTCGTCGGCGTGGTAGGCCGCCATGGGCACCTCGCTGGTGCCGACCAGGAACAGGTCCTCGTCGGCCAGGTGGTAGACCTCGCTCGCGTGGGCGCCGAGGAAGCCGGTGCCCTGCATCGTCTCGGGCTTGACCAGAACCGGCGGGATCATCGGGACGAAGCCCGCCTCGATCGCCTGCTGCATGGCCATGTTGAGCAGCCCGAGCTGGAGCCGCGCGCCGACGCCCTTGAGGAAGAAGAACCGCGAGCCGGAGACCTTCGCGCCGCGCTCCATGTCGATCGCGCCGAGCAGCTCGCCGAGCTCCAGGTGGTCCTTGGGCTCGAAGTCGAAGGTCGGCTTCTCGCCGATCTCCTCCAGCACCACGTAGTCGTCCTCGCCGCCCGCCGGAGCCCCCTCCTCCACGAGGTTGGGGATCGTGTAGAGCAGGTCGTCGAGCTCCTTGGCCAGCTTCTCGGCCTCGGCCTCGGCCGACTTGACCTGCGCCGCGAGATCCTTGGCCCGGTCGAGGAGGGCGGTCTTCTCCTCGCCGGAGGCGCGGGAGACCGACTTGCCGATGCTCTTCTGCTCGGCGCGCAGCGTCTCGAAGCGACTCAGCGCGCCGCGACGGCGGCCGTCGAGGTCGAGCAGCGTTTCGACGACGGAGTCGTCCTCACCGCGGGCACGCTGCGACGCCCGTAGCCGGTCGGGATCCTCACGAAGGGTACGCAGGTCAATCACAGATCAAGGCTACCGATGCGGAGCCGGCGTTCGCGCCCCATATAGAGCTCGCGTCCATATATCGGGCCCGGCCGGGGCCGTCCGCGGGCGCGGGGACCGCGCCCGCGCCCCTCCGGAGACCCTCCGCGCCACGCCGGACCGCGCGCGGGTCAGACCTGGCCGGTGCGGACCCTGGAGAGCCAGTCCGTGGCCTCGGCGAAGTCACCGTTGGCCGTGCCGGGCTTGACCTGCGGTGAAACGCCGTCGGCACGGGGGTAGCTGCCGAGGAAGCGCACGTCGGCACAGACCCGGTGGAGACCGGAGATCGCCTCGCCGACCCTGGCGTCGGCCACGTGGCCCTCGAAGTCGAAGTGGAAGAAGTAGCGGCCGATGCCGTCGCCGGTGGGCCGCGACTCGATGCGGGTCAGGTTGACGCCGCGCACGGAGAACTCGGTGAGCATCTCCAGCAGTGCGCCCGGGTGGTCGTCGGTGAGGAAGGCCACCAGGCTGGTGCGGTCGGAGCCGGTGGGCTCGGGCGGTGGGCCGGGCCGGGACACCCGGACGAACCGGGTCACGGTGTCGGAGCGGTCGCCGATCCGGGCGGCCAGCTCGACCAGGCCGTAGTGCTCCCCGGCGATGCACGCGGCGATGGCGGCGTCATACGGTGAGCCGGGGAGGGCGACCTCCTGGGCCGCGGCGGCGGTCGAGGGGGCCGCGACGACCACGGCGTCGGGCAGCTCGCGGGCGATGAAGTTGCGGCACTGGGTGATGGCCGCCGGGTGGGTGAAGACCCGCTTGATGCGGCCGACCTCGGTGCCGGGCCGGACCAGGAGCGAGAACTCGACGGGCAGCAGCAGCTCGGCGGTGATGAGCAGTGGCTCTCCCCAGGCGAACTCGTCCAGGGTCGTCGGGATGGCGCCTTCGAGCGAGTTCTCCAGGGGGACGACGGCGCCGTCGGCCTCACCCCGCCGGGCGGCGTCCAGCGCCGCGCTGATGTTGGCGCACGGCAGGCGCTCGGCGTGCGGTGCCAGGATCCGCAGGGCCTCTTCGGTGAAGGTGCCCGCCGGTCCCAGGTAGGCGAGTTTGGGCATGACAACAGGCTATCCGCCGCCTATCCGAAAGTGTGTGTAAACCGCACATCCACGCAGCTCACCTCCGCCCCCGCTCACTCCTCCGCACCCGCTCACGCCCCCCGCTCACGCCGCCGCCGTCCGCCGTACCCGTCCCGCTCACGCCGCCGCCCGTACGCGGCTCACCCCTGGTCAGAAGCCGCCGCCCACACGCGAGGCTCATCCCCCGGCCGGAAGCCGCCGCCCGCACGTGGGGCCCACCCCGGCCGGAAGCCTCCGTCCGCGCGCGGCTCACCCCTGGCCGGAAGCTGTCGCCCGCATGCGGGGCTCACCCCGGCCGAAATAGGGCTCCACCTCGGGGCCGAGGCCGAGCCGCGCCGCGCGCACCGCGTGCTCCTCCTCCGGGGACAGGGGCTGGCGGCCCTTGCCGCCGCGGAGCGGGCGCACGTAGGTGCGGGTCTCCGAGCGGCCGTTGATCGAGGTCAGGACGATCCCGTCGCCGAGCCCGTTCATCAGCGCGACCGAGAAGGACAGCTCCCCGGTCATCTCCTCCAACGCGTCGTAGCGGAAGACCGCCACATCCCTGATCGCCCTGAGGTCTCCGGGACCGCCGGTCCCCTCGACCGCCTGTCTGGCGAGGATCCGGTCGCAGTCCTTCGCCGCGCCGCGCGCCTGCCGCAGCGCCAGAGAGCCGATCAGGACGCCGACGACCCCGGCCGCGGCCCCCGCGGCGATCCACATGGTAACCAACACGGCACACAGAGTAATCGCCAGGTCACTGAACTGTCCGGAAAACCTCTCTCCGCCTCGGCAGCCAGACCCCGAGCAGCCAGACCAGGGCCAGCGCGCCCAGCCCGAACCCGTTCTGAACGATCTTTCCCAGCACCGGGCTGAGCACCGGGACCTCCGCTGCCTTGATCGCCACCCCCCACCAGGGGATCGGCAGCACGTAGTAGAGCCAGACCCCGGCGGCCACCCGGACCCGCACCGGGTCACGCCCGTCGCCGGCCAGCGCGCCGAGGACCACGACCACCCAGGCCAGGTGGTGGATCCAGGCCACCGGCGACAGCAGCACGGCCATCAGGCCGACGAGCGCGGCCCCGGCCGCGGCGTGCCCGTCGAGCAGCGCCCGGCGCGCGTGGCGGAAGCCGTACCAGCCGACCACCGCGACCAGCGCCAGCCAGATCAGGCTGGTCAGCCAGTCGGGCAGGTAGAGCCGGATGAGCATGCCGCGCATCGACTGGTTGGTGGTGGCCGCGTTGGCGCCGAGCCGTTCGGGGTCGAGCAGCGCGTGGAACCAGAAGTCGGCGGCGTCGGCGGGGATCACCAGGAAGGGCAGCAGGGTCAGCAGCGCCGCGGTGAAGGCGGCCATGAAGAAGGTCCTGCGCTGCTCCGGCCGCGCGTCCGGGCCGAAACCGGTGATGAGCAGGTAGATCAGGAAGACGCCGGGGGTGAGCTTGACGGCGGTGGCCAGGCCGATCAGCATGCCGCGCGGCCACACGGGGCGCCGGGCAAGGCAGTCGGCCAGGCAGAGCGCGACCAGCAGGATGTCCACCTGGCCGAAACGGACCTGGTCCCTGACCGGCATCAGGTAGGTGCAGGCGACCATCAGCAGCGCGAAGGCCATCGGCAGGCCGATGCCGCCGGCCCGGCCCGGCATGTCCCGTCCCCGCGCCGCCCACCGGCCCGGCACGGCGCGGGCCAGCACGTCCCGGTACGGCACGGCGGGGCCCAGCAGGGCACGGAAGCCGTGTCCGACGCTGACCGCCAGCGTCACGAAGACCAGGGCCGTCCACGTCCACTGCGCCGCCGGCCAGGCCATCGCGGCCAGCGGCGTGGCCAGCAGCGCCGCGATCGGCGGGTAGGTGAACGGCAGGAGCTGCGGCGCGGGCGTCACGAAGTCGTAGACCGGCCGCCCCTCCAGGATCGCCTGTCCACCGGTACGGTACACATCCAGGTCGACCAGGCGCTGGTCGTCGACGTTGCCGAGCCACTGGAGCACCAGCGGGGCCACGGCCACCGCGATGAGCAGCAGTGCGAGCGGCCACATCCACGGTGGCCGTCTGGTCCTGGTCGCCTCGCCGGTCGTCACGACCAGGCAGGTTACCGTGGGCCTGAGGGAAAAGGGCCGCCAACGGGACGGATACGGGGGAACCGGATGGGTTCAGCGCACGAGGGCGGGACACGGCTCACCGGCCGGCGCCCCGCCGCCCTCCGCGCGGCCTGCGCGCTCCTGGCCGCCGTGCTCCTGGCCCTGTGCGGGGCCGGCACGGCCGCCGCCTCGGCCCGCTCGCTGCCCGCCAGGGTCGTGGTGATCGGGGTGGCGGGGCTGCAGTGGAGCGATCTGGACCAGGCGCGGACGCCGAACCTGTGGAAGCTCGTGGAGCAGGGCGGGGCAGCGTCGCTGTCGACCCGGGCGGTGCCGCTGCCCGGACGGGGTGTCACCTGCCCGGTCGCGGGCTGGCTGACCGTCTCGGCGGGGCAGCGGGCGGGCGCCCCGGGCACGGACTGCGGGCCGCCGCCGGCGCCGGTCCCGGCGCCGGACGGCGGGGCGAGCGTGCCGGGCTGGCCTGAGCTGGTCACCTACAACACCGAGGAGACCTCCTACCGGCCGGTGCTCGGGCAGCTCGGGCAGCTCGTGGCGGACGCCGGGGGGAAGGTGGCCGCGGTCGGGCCGGGGGCCGCGCTGGGCGCCGCAGACAGGTCAGGAAAAGTCGGTAAATATGCGGCGACCGTCGAGGAGCTCGGCGATCTGGCGCCATACCGGCTGGTCGTGGTGGAGGCCGCCGACCTCGCATCCGCCCTCACCCCGGTGACCGGGCAGGCCAGGCAGGCGGCGGCGGCCGGCGCCGACCGCCGGGTGGGCGCGGTCCTCGACCGGCTCCCGCCGGGGACCACGGTCCTGCTCGGCGGCCTGTCCGACACCTCGGCCGCGCCCCACCTGCACGTGGCGATCGCCCACGGCCCGTCCCCCGACGGCGCGCCGTACCCGCACGGCTACCTGACCACCACCTCCACCCGCCAGGACGGGCTGGTCACCAACACCGACCTGACCGCCACCGCGATCGGCCTGCTCGGCC
Organism: Streptosporangium sp. NPDC003464; assembly: GCF_053588315.1. Lineage (NCBI taxonomy): Bacteria > Bacillati > Actinomycetota > Actinomycetes > Streptosporangiales > Streptosporangiaceae > Streptosporangium > Streptosporangium sp. NPDC003464. The sequence goes on from NZ_JBSFPS010000205.1 coordinate 14,940, forward strand.
TGGCGGCCCCGAACGGCGTCGTGGGCCACGTCTGGCAGAGCGCCGGGCCGAGCGGGGAGCCGGCCGCCGCCACGGTCCGGAACCTGGCCGGCGAGGACCTGGCCAGCCAGGTGCTGCGTGAGGTGCGGGGGCCGTTCTTCGCGGTGTTCGTGGCCGTGCAGATCCTGTTCTACCTGCTGGCGGCCGTCGCGATCCGGCGGGGCTGGGGCGGCTCGCGGGCGCTGACCGCCGCGCGGGCCGTCGCCGTGGTCAGCGGCGCGATCGCGGTCGCCACCTTCCTCGCCCAGCTCGTGCCCTGGTGGACGTTCCCGGCCCCGATGGCCGCGGTGATCCTGACCATCGCCGGCATCGCCTGCGCGATCGCCGGGATCGCCTCCGCCGGGCCGTGGCGGGCCCACGTGCTCGGCCCGCTGACCGTGGTCGCCGGCATCACCTCGCTGGCCCTGCTGGCCGACGTGATGACCGGCTCCAGGCTCCAGGTGAACGCGGTGACCGGCTACGAGCCCGTCACCGGCGGCCGCTTCTACGGCTTCAGCAACATCGCCTTCGCCGTCTACTCCGCCGGGACGATCCTGGCCATGGCCGGGGTCGCCCAGTGGCTGATCTCCCGCGGCCGGCGCACGCTCGCGATGGTGATCTGCGCGGCCTACGGCCTGTTCGCGGTGTTCGCCGACGGATGGCCCGCCTGGGGCGCCGACTTCGGCGGGGTCCCGGCGTTCCTGGTCGGGGTGGCCGTCTTCCTGATCCTGCTGTCCGGCAGCCGGGTCTCGCCGGTCAAACTCGGCCTGGTCGGTCTGGCGGGCGTCCTGCTCATCGGGGTGATCGCGGTGGCCGACTGGCTCAAGCCGCCCGCCCGCCGCACCCACCTGGGCTCCTTCGTCCAGCAGGTGCTGGACGGCGAGGCCTGGACCGTGGTCGGCCGCAAGCTCGGCGCGATGGTCGGGGTCACGGTCGGCAACTGGTCGCTGACCCTGCTCTCCCTGGTCGCGCTGGCCTTCCTCTTCCTGGTGCTGGACCGGCCCTCCCGGTGGGGCGCCTCCGCGCTGGGCCGGGCCTACCTGCTCGCGCCGGCGCTGCGCGCCGGGCTGATCGGCGCGCTGGCCTGCGCGCTGATCGGGTTCCTGATGAACGACTCGGGCATCGCGATCCCGGCGATGGCGCTCACGGTCGCGGTGCCGCTGACGCTGGCCGCCTGCGTGCGCGCGCTCCAGCTCTCGCCGCCCACCACAGCAGAGCGAGCGTCAGCGCCAGCAGGGACCACGGCACCACCCGCTCCCTGACGAGGGTCTTCAGCCAGAGCAGGTCCTCCGGGCGCATCGCCTCCCTCGCCGGCAGGTAGCCCAGGGAGAGGATCGTCACCCGGGCCACCATGAAGCCCTCCAGCGCGGGCCAGGAGGCCATGGCCAGCAGCGCGAAGGCCAGCCCGTCGTACCAGGGCAGCGCGTACGGCGCGGCGAACAGCCAGGCGACCACCATCACCGCGGCGACCGCCGGGGCCGTGTGGTGGGGCGCGGCCCGCAGCAGCAGCCAGGCGAGCACGGCCAGCAGGAGCAGGGAGCCGGCCTGGATCCAGGCCGTGTAGGCGCCGGGCCCGGACAGCGCCTGGAGCCCGAGCTTGACGAGCTGCCACGGCGTGCCGAGCGAGACCTTCTTGCTGGCCGCGCCGAGCTGGTCGAGGACGTGCGGCCCGGCGACGCCGTAGACGGCCAGCACGGTGGCCGTCGCGGTGCCCGCCACGACGGCGAGCCTGCCGGGCGAGCGGCGCAGCTCCCACGCCGGGCCGAGCGCGACCAGCCCGGCGTTGAGCTTGACCCCGATCCCCACCCCGAGCAGCAGCCCGGAGCCCACGCCGCGGGCCATGAGCGCCGCGACCATGCAGGCGACGGCCAGGGTGTCGACGTGCATCCCGGCGGCCAGGTGGTAGAGCAGCAGGGGGTTGGCCGCCCACAGCAGAGCCGCCCGCCGCTGCAGGTCCGCGTCCGCCCTGGTGAAGCGGTGCAGCAGCAGCGCGGTGCCGATGAACGCCGCCGCGTTGAAGGCCGCCATCACGGAGACCGTCAGCCTGACCGAGTCGCCTCCGGCGAGACTGGCCAGCGCCTGCACGGCGGTCGCCACCGGACCGTAGACGCTCGTCACACCGGCCCACTCCTCCACCGCTCCGGTGACGGGGTCGCCGGGCAGGGCGGCGGGGGTGACGGCGTAGGGATCGTGGCCGAGCGTGACCAGCCGGCCGTAGGCGGCGTAGTTGAGGTGGTCGGCCGAGCCCGACGGCGGCAGGAAGGCCGCCAGCGCCGCCGCCGCGCAACCGGCCGCGAGCAGCCACCGCGGATCCGGCCCCCACCGGGACCGCAGGGCGGCGGCGAGCCCGAGCCCGCCCAGCACGATCGCCCCCGCCGCCATCGCGATCACCAAATGGCCGTCGGGGCGCAGGTTCAGGGAGTAAGGGGGCTGCCAGGGCGGGCCGGGCAGACCGGGCACCATGGCCGAGGGGCCCAGCAGCCCGATCAGGAGCGTCAGCGCGGCCGACAGCCCGACGGCCGCGTACGCGGCGGCGTCGAGCCCCCGCGGCGCGCCGGACGCGGGAACCCGTCTCTCATCGACATCCGACGGAACCCGAGTCACCCGCAAATTCCAGCACATCCCGCGCAGTGCCCGGAGCGGGCCGGCCGTGGCAGCGGCTGCGCCCGCGGACCGGCGGGGCCCGGGCGGCCTCCCGCGGGTGGGCGCGCCCGCGGACGGGCCGGCCGTGGACGGGCCGGCCGTGGAGACGCGTCTACCTACGGGCCAGCAGGGCCCGGGCGACGTCGCGGAACTGCCTGGCCCGGTGGAGCTGGGCCTTCCAGTCGGTGCCGGTGGCCCGGTGGCTCATCTCCACCTCGACCTCCCGCACGCGGAACCCCCTGCGGAGCAGGTCGATCGTCAGAGCGGTCTCCACACCGAAGCCGTGGGCCAGCGGCCGGGCGGCCTCGAACGCGGCCCTGGTCAGGCAGCGCTGGCCGTTGAGCGGCTGGGTGGGCGTCCAGCCGGTGGCGCGCTCGATGCCCTGGCGTGCGAGCCGCACCACGAACCCGTGACCGCCCAGCTTCACGCGGGTGGCGAACACGGCGATGGTCATGTCCGCCTCACCCGTCATGACCGGCTTGATCAGGGGCGCGGCCGCGTGCGCGCTCTCGCCCAGGTCGGCGTCGAGGAACAGCAGGTGGCGGGGCTCCTCCCCGTCGAACAGGCGCACGGCCTCCGCCCCGCTCTCCATGGCGGCGGCCTTGCCCCGGTTGCGGCTGTGCCGCACGACACGGGCGCCGGCGGCCTTCGCCACCCGGCCCGTCTGGTCCGTCGATCCGTCGTCCACGACCATGACGAGGTCCACACCGGACAGCGCCAGGGCCGCGGTCACGGTGGCGCCGATCCGGTCGGCCTCGTCCTTGGCCGGGATGATCACCGCTGTGCCGGTCATCCCTTGGGCTTGGCCGTCAGCAGCTTCCCGGGCACCGCCTCGTGCACGGTGAACACCGAGTCGAGCCCGGTGACCTGCAGGATCTTGCGTACGGCGGGCCGCGGTGCCGCCAGCTCCAGGGTGCCGCCACGCTCCTTCAGCCGCTTGAGCGCCGAGAGCAGCACGTTCATGCCGGTGGAGTCGCAGAACTCCACTCCGGACATGTCGATGACCACGTAGGTGGTCGGGCTCTCCTGGAGCAGCCGAGTGAACTCGGACTGCAGACCAGGAGCGGTATATAGGTCGATTTCGCCGGTAACGGCCATGACGGTGTGACCGACATGAGATCGAGTTGAGACTTTTAGCTCCACAGCGGGCACACTAGCGGCGCGGAGGCCGCTGGTCACGTTCTCTCGACTAACCCGAGTCGTCGGCCCTTTGTCCCCCGTTTCGCCCTCATGGAAACCGCGAGTGCGC
>NZ_JBSFPS010000206.1:0-18819 GCF_053588315.1 Streptosporangium sp. NPDC003464
CGGCTACGCCGCCGAGGACGACGACGTGCCCGCGCCGCCGTACTACATCGCCGACGCCCCACTGTTCATCGACTTCGCGCGCGCGTTCAACCCGGCGCCCGGCCGCGATCATCCGCGACCTCGACCTGCTGCGCCCGATCTACTCGGCGACCTCCGCCTACGGTCACTTCGGCCGCGCCGAATTCTCCTGGGAGGCCACCGACCGCGCCGACGCCCTGCGCGCCGCCGCCGGTCTCTGACCCCTCCGCCACAGCCCCCCGTGAGCAGTCTCACGGGGGGCTGTGGCGTCTCCCGCCGGCCCCCGGGGGGCCACGCCCCAGATGGTGAGGCGCGGCCCCCACCTCCACCCGCCCTCCGTCTCGACGGTATCCCGCCGCACCGTCCGCCGCCCGGCCGGAGCCGTACGGCACGGCCGTGCCCTTGACCTGACCACCACCCGCGGGCGTGGGACGTCGGACCCTGTGTAGCTTCTCTTTTTTAGAGATCTTGGGGGAGAGACGTGAGTGGGCGGTCGGGGACAGGTGGATTACCGGCGGAGATCACCAGTTTCGTGGGGCGCAAGGAGGAGGTCCGCCAGGTCAGGCGCCTGCTCCAGGTGTCCAGGCTGGTCACCGTCACCGGGGGCGCGGGCATCGGCAAGTCCAGGGTGGCCGTCAGGGCCGCGTCCGGAGTGCGCCGGGCCTTCGCCGACGGCGTCCGGTTCGTGGAGCTGGCCGGGGTGAGCGACCCCGGCCATCTGGAGGAGGCGGTGGCCCAGGCGCTGGAGCCGGCGGACCCCTCCGGCCGCCCGGACGCCGAGGCCCTGGCCGAGCATCTCCGTGACCGGCGGACCCTGCTGATCCTGGACACCTGCGAGCACCTCGTGGACGCCTGTGCCCGGCTGGCGCAGACCCTGCTGGAGAGCAGTCCCGAACTGCGGATCCTGGCCACCAGCAGGCAGTCGCTCGGCGTGCCCGGCGAACACCTCGTGGCGCTCGCGCCGATGCCCCTGCCCGGCCCGCGTGAGGCGGAGTCGGTGGCCGAGCTGTCGCGCTGCGACTCGGTCGCGCTCTTCCTGGAGCGCGTCACCGCCGTGGACCCGGACTACGCGCTCACCGCCGGGAACGCCCGGCAGATCGCCGAGGTCTGCGCCAGGCTGGACGGCATACCGCTGGCCATCGAGCTGGTCGCCGTCCGGATGCGCACGCTCCCCCTCGACCGGATCCTCGGCCTGCTCGACGACAGGCTCTGGCTGCTGTCGGGCCTCACGGCGGGCAGGCGGCACCCGACCGTCGGCGCCACCGTCGAGTGGAGCCACGAGCTGTGCACCGATGACGAACGGCTGCTCTGGTCGCGGCTGCCGGTCTTCGTCTCCACCTTCGACGCCGCCGCGGCCGAGAGCGTCTGCGCCGACGAGGCGCTGCCCGCCGAGCGGGTCCTGCCCGCGCTGCTCGGCCTGGTGGACAAGTCCATCGTGATCCCGGTCAGACGGGGCGAGGGCACGGTCTACCGGCTGCTGGACATCATCCGGGAGTACGGCGCGGCGAAGCTGCTGGAGAGCGGGGACCGGGAGCGGCTGCGCCGCCGCCACCTGCGCCACTACCACGAGCTGGCGGTCCGGGGCAGGACGATCGGCCCGGACGCCGACCAGGTGGAGCTGTGGGGCCGGATCCGGCGCGACTGGCCCAACATCCGCGCGGCCCTCGACCTGTGCGCCGAGGACCCGGCCGAGCACGAGACCGGCCTGGGCATGGCGGTCGCGCTGTGGTACCTCTGGGTCGCCTGCGGGATGCTCCGGGAGGGCCACCACCATCTGGAGCGGCTGCTCGCCTTCGCGCGCCCCGGGAGCGAGTCGTGGTCGATGGCGACGCTCACCCTGGCCTACATCGCCATCGCCCGGGGCCACCTGCACGAGGCGCGGCTGCTGCTGGAGCGGTGCGGGAGCCGTTCCGCGCCCGGCGACGACCTGGTCGGGCTCCTGCTGCTCAAGCTGAGCGGGACGCTGGCCGTCATCGAGGGTGACCTGAGCGGCGGGGAGGCCCTGCTGGGCGCGGTGGTGGACCGGCTCGGCCCCGGCGGGCGGCTCCCCGAGGTGCTCCTGCCGGCGATGGTGGAGCTGGGCCTGAGCCTGATCTGGCGCGGCCGTACGGCGGCCTCCAGGGAGGTCTTCCTGCGCTGCCGGGAGCTGTGCGAGGAGCGGGGGAACGCGTGGGCGCGCGCCTACGCCGACTACGGGCTGGGGCTGGTCGCCAGGGCCGAGGGCGACGCGGAGCGGGCGGCCGCGCACGCGCGTGACTCGCTGCGGGTCAAGCGGCACTTCTCCGACGCCATGGCGGTCGTGTTCTGCCTGGAGCTGCTGGCCGGTGCCGCGGCGGACCAGGGCGACCTGGCCAGGGCGGGGCGGCTGCTCGGCGCGGCCCAGGCCGGCTGGCGGGACAAGGGCCTGCTGCGGCAGGGCTACCCGATGATGGCCGAGGAGAGAGCCCGCTGCGCCGAGCTGGTCAGGCGGGGCCTGTCCCGCCGGGACTCCGACCAGGCGGCCCGGGAGGGGGCGGCCCTCGGCCTGGAGGGGGCGATCGCCTACGCGCTCGGCGAGGAGGCGGCCGGGGACCCGCCCGCCGGCCGCGACTCCGGCTGGGCCCCGCTCACCCGGCGGGAGCGGGAGGTCGCCGAGCTGGTCGCCGAGGGGCTGACCAACCGGCAGATCGCCCACCGGCTGATGGTCCTCCAGCGGACCGTCGACTCGCATGTCGAGCACATCCTGGCCAAGCTCGGCTTCTCGGCGCGCGCCCAGATCGCGGCCTGGGCGACCCGGCGGCGCCGGGAGGGGCCCGCCGCTCCGGGGAGCCCGTGACTACCGCCTGGTAACATTTCGGCGGACACGGGGGGCGGAAAATGGCGAGGCGTCCGGGGAATCTGCCCGTTGACCTGTCGAGTTTCGTGGGACGGGCCGAGGAGCTGGCCGAGGGCCTGCGCCATCTCGCCGGCGCCAGGCTGCTGACCGTCACCGGCCCCGCCGGGGTGGGCAAGACCCGTACGGCCCTGCGCCTGGCCGGCACGCTGCGCCGTGGCTTCGCCGGCGGGGTCTGGCGGGCCGAGCTGTCGGGCGTCGACGATCCGGCGGCCGTCGTCGCCGGGACGCTGGCACCGGGCGGCCCCCTCCCGGTGCCGGAGCTCGCCGCCGCGCTGGGGGACCGGCGGCTGCTCGTCGTGCTCGACACCTGCGAGCACCTCCTCGGCCAGGCCGCCGAACTGGTGGAGACCCTGCTCGGCGAGGCGCGGCAGACCGTGGTGGTGGCCACCAGCCGGCAACCGCTGGGCCTGGCGGGGGAGCGGGTGCTGCGGCTGGCGCCGCTGCCGCTGCCGCAGGCCGTGCGGCTGTTCGAGGACCGGGCCGTGGCCGCCGACCCCGGGTTCGCCCTGACCCCGGCCGTCTCGCCGGTGGTCGCCGAGATCTGCGCCCGGCTGGACGGGCTGCCACTGGCGATCGAGCTCGCCGCCGCCCGGATGCGCTCCCTGTCGGCCCGCGACCTGCTGGAGCGGCTGCGGCACCGCCTCACGCTGCTGACCGGGGTCAGCAGGACCGCGCTGCCGCGCCACCGCGACCTGCGGGCCTGCGTGCAGTGGAGCCACCGGCTCTGCGACGACGAGCAGCGCAGGCTCTGGGCGCTGCTGGCGGTGCTGCCCGGCCCCTTCGACCTGGCCGCCGCCGAGCGGGCCTGCGGCGCCGAGTTCGGGACGGACCGGGTCGCGCCGGTCCTGGCCGCACTGGTGGAGCGGTCGGTGGTGCTCCGCGAGCCGGGAGGCCGCCACAGGATGCTGGAGGCCTACCGGGAGGTCGTGCTGGGCCCGTCCGGGGGACGGTGGCGGCCGGCCGTACAGGAGCCGCTGCGGGGCGCGGGACGTGCCCCGTGCGCCCACCAGGCGGGCCGGGTCGCGCGGGCGGTCACCGGCACGCTGAGCGCCCGGGAGCTCCAGGTGGCAGAGTTGATCACCGAGGGGCTGTCGAACCCGATGATCGCCGCACGGCTGGACATCGCCAAGCGCACCGTGGACGCGCACGTCCGCAACATCCTCGCCAAGGGCGGCCTCACCTCGCGCACCCAGGTGGCCGCGTGGGTGGCCGAGAACGACTGCCAGGCGCAGATATAGGCACATCGCCCGATGCGGGATGCCGGTGCCGGGGCTCATGATGGGGGCGGCCAGTGGGACACCGCGCGCTCCGGCGTTCCGCAGCGGTCAGCCGGTGCTGAGGGAGGGGTCCCCTTCCGGCTGACATGACACCGGGGCGTTCCCCGTGTCGGGCGTGACCCACTGGCCGATCGCCTCCGCCGCCCGGGACCTGGCAGGACGAGGCCGCTCCCGGGATCTGGTAGGACAAGTGGGTGACCCACGCCAGCCCCTCACCAGACGACGGCGCCCTGCTGCCGCTCGACGCCGTCCGTGAGCGGCCCGCGCCGGTCCCGGCCGCGCCGGCCAGGGGGGTGCCGGAGCCGGCCGCACTGCTGCCGGTCGCCCGGGTGGCCGTGGACACACCCCTGCCGCACCTGGACCGGCCGTTCGACTACGTCGTCCCGGCCACGATGGACGCCGACGCGGTGCCGGGCTCGCGGGTCCGGGTCCGCTTCGCCGGCAAGCTCGTCGACGGCTTCCTGCTGGAGCGGGCGGACGCCAGCGAGCACCAGGGCAAGCTGGCCCGGCTGGAGAAGGTCGTCTCGCCCGAGCCGGTGCTGACCCCCGAGATCGCCGTGCTGGCCCGCGCCGTGGCCGACCGTTACGCCGGCACCCTGGCCGACGTCCTGCGCCTGGCCGTGCCGCCCCGCCACGCCAAGGTGGAGGCCGAGGCCGTCCCCCCGCCCGAGGAGGCGGCGCAGCAGGCGCCGGACGGCTCCGGGCCGGGCCCCTGGGCGGACTACCCGGACGGGGAGCCGTTCCTGGAGGCCCTCGCCGGGGGGCGCGCGCCGCGGGCGGTGTGGACCGCGCTGCCCGGGACGGAGGAGGGCGGGCCGCAGTGGGCCGCGGCGGTCGCGGTGGCCGTCCGGGAGACGCTCCGCGGCGGCCGGGGCGCGCTCGTGGTGGTCCCCGACGGCAAGGACGTGGCGCTGGCCGACGCGGCGCTGAGCGCCGCCCTGGGGCCCGGGGCGCATGTGGCGCTCACCGCGGACCTGGGGCCGGCCGAGCGCTACCGCCGGTGGCTGCGGGTCGCGCGGGGGCAGGTGCGCGCCGCCGTCGGCACCCGGGGGGCGGCGTTCGCGCCGGTGCGCGACCTCGGGCTGGCGGTGGTCTGGGACGACGGGGACGACCTGCACTCCGAGCGGCTCGCGCCGTACCCGCACACCCGGGAGATCCTCGCGCTGCGGGCCCACCAGAGCCGGGCGGGCCTGCTCATCGGCGGATACGCCCGTACGGCCGAGGCCACCCAGCTCGTCGCCGCGGGCTGGGCCGGCACCATCGCCGCCGCCCGCGAGACGGTCAGGGCCAGGGCCCCGAGGGTCCGGCCGGCCGGCGAGGACTCCGAGCTGGCCAGGGACGAGGCGGCGCGGGCGGCCCGGCTGCCCAGCCTCGCCTGGCGGGCGCTGCGGGCCGGGCTGGACAGCGGTCCGGTGCTGGTGCAGGTCCCCCGGCGGGGTTACCTGCCCGCGCTGGCCTGCCAGAACTGCCGGGCCCCGGCCCGCTGCGGGCACTGCAGCGGGCCGCTGGCGCTGCGCGGCGGTCACGCCGCCCCCTACTGCCGCTGGTGCGGCCGGATCGCGGGGCAGTGGCGCTGCCCGGCCTGCGGGGGCGGCCGGGTGCGGGCGCAGGTGGTCGGCGCCCGCCGCACCGCCGAGGAGCTGGGGCGGGCCTTCCCCTCGGTGCAGGTCAAGACCTCGGGCAAGGACGGCGTCCTCGCCACGGTGGGCGCCGCCCGCGCCCTGGTGGTGGCCACCCCGGGGGCCGAGCCGGTGGCCGAGGGCGGTTACGCGGCCGCCGTGCTGCTGGACGGGTGGGCGCTGCTCGGCCGGCCGGACCTGCGGGCCGCCGAGGAGACGCTGCGCCGGTGGATGAACGCCGCGGCGCTGCTGCGGCCCCGGGCCGAGCTGGTCGTGCTGGCCGACTCCTCGGTGCCCGCCGTGCAGGCGTTGCTGCGCTGGGACCCCATCACCCATGCCGGACGGGAGCTGGCCGACAGGACAGAACTAGGTTTCCCCCCGGCGGTAAGGATGGCCACGCTGAGCGGCTCCCCCTCGGCGGTCAGGGAGATGCTCGGCGAGGTGGCGCTGCCGGACGGGGCGCAGGTTCTCGGCCCCGTCCCGCTCGACTCGCCCAGGGGCGACCAGGTGCGGGAACGCGCCATGCTCCGGGTCCCCAGAGGGGCCGGGGCGGCGCTGGCCGCCGCGGTGAAGGGGGCCGCCGGGGTGCGTTCCGCGCGCAAGGCCCCCGAGGTGGTCAGAGTATGCATTGACCCTCTCGATGTGATTTGAGTTGTTTCCCCGATTCGCGGTGCTGACAGTAAGCCGTTAATTTTCCCCTGTGTCGATCGAATGGGTGAATCGGGCCGTAGACGATCTACGCGCGTGGGGGCGCGCGCGCGGCCTGGACGTTGACGTGGACGAGGTGCGGCTGCTCTGCGACTACGCGAGCGATTATTTGAACGTGAACGAGCTGGGTGATTTCACCCCGGTCACTTTCGAGGAACTGCTGCTCGACATCTACCCGCGCAAGGTCATCGCCCCGCCGGAAAGCGCCCCCGAGACCGTCGCCGCCGCCCGCACCCTGGTCGACTTCCTGCTGGCGACCGAGGAGATCGGCGGCAAGATGGCCGTCCGCATGCGGGTCGTCCTGGACCGGATCGAGCCCGAGATGCCGATCGCGCTCGCCGACACCTCCAAGTTCGGCATGGCCAAGAGCCTGTTCAGCGCGATGGGCGCCGACTCCCTGGAGCAGGGCGACGTCTCGGTGTCGGCGGTGGAGGAGCCCGCCGACACCGAGTTCTGCGACTGCCCCGGCTGCTCCCCCCTGCCCCCGGTCCGGACTGCGCCCCGCGAGAGGCTCGCCGACAGCGCCTCCCGGGTGCCCCTGGTGACCGACGTCCGGCGGCTGGTCCAGTGGATGCTGGCCGGCGGCCGCACGCCGACCGTCAAGGGGCGGCTGCGGGTCCGCGACGCCGCCGAGGCGACCGCCCAGCTCGCGGTGGCCGACCCCGGCTTCCTGTGGGAGCTGGCGGTGCACACCGGCCTCGTCGAGGTCGAGGGCACCGCGATCTTCGACGGCGAGGACCCCGACCCGCTCGACACGTGGGCCGCGGTGGTGGAGTTCCTGGTGGAGAAGGAGACCGGCGGGGCTGTGACCGGCGCCGCGTCCCTCGACGAGGAGCTCTACGGCCTGTGCGACATGCTCTACCGCCTGCAGGCGCCGGTGCCGATCCCCCTGGTCATGGAATACCTGGAGGAGATCGGGCTGCTCGACGAGGAGGTGGACATCGCCGAGGCCGTACGGGGGTTGGCCTACTGCGGGATCGCCGAGCGGAGCGAGGAGACCCTGGAGCTGAGCGCACTGGCCGTCTGGGGCCTGCGGGAGCACTACACCGGCCTGGGCATCGAGGCGCCCGAGGCCGCCGACCTGACCGCCGCCGACGCCTCCGAGCTCATCGAGGGGCTGCTGTCCGGGATGCCCGCCGAGCTGGCCGAGGCCGACATCGAGGGCTGGCTGCGGGGCAGGAGCCCGCAGGAGGCCGCCACCGAGCTGCTGAACGCCGCCTCCGGCGCGCCCTCGGCCGTGCGGGGCATCGCCGTGACGATCGTGGACCGGCTCGGCCCGGAGGCCGAGCCCGCGATCCGCCGGCACCTCGACGAGGCGGAGCTGCGCCCGCACGCCGTCCACTGGCTCTCCTCCCGGGGCCTGGCCGCCCCGGCGCTCTCCCAGGAGGAGGTGCTGTGGATGAGCGTCGACATGCTCGCCCTGGCCATCTCCGCCGCCGAGGACGACCCGGAGACCTTCGCCGAGAACATGGCCGCCTCCGGCCCGCCGGCGCACGTGATCGAGGAGATGTGGCGGGTGGACCATCCCGAGGTCGTCGAGGTCCTTGAGCTGCTGGGCCGCTCCCTGAACGACCAGAGCGTGGCCAAGGCCGCCCGCAAGGCCGCCTTCAAAGCCCGCTCCCGCGCTATCGGCTAGCCGTACACCCGTGGGGCTCCAGTGCAGTAAGTTTCACGGGTGGCAAAGAGCGGGAACACCACCGGCAACGTCTTCGATCTCGGCGAACTGCGCAGGCTGGTCGACGAGCTGGGATCGGGGTCCCGTGAGGCGCGCGCGGCCGTGCTCGACGCGGCCTCCGCCGACGACAAGGACTGCGACTGCCCGGACTGCGGCAGCGAGGTGCTGAGCTTCCCACCGGTCGTGCTCGCCCCCGACGGCGAGCTCGCCTCCGCCGTGCTCCGGGTCCCGCTGGTGCTGGACGCCCAGCGGCTGGCGGCGTGGACCGGCACCCGCGAGGTGACGCCCGAGGGCCTGCTGCCCGACCCCTACCTGCCCTGCGCCGAGCTCGGGGTGCCCAACCCGGCGCGGCTGCACCTGCTCTGGGTCGTCGCGGTCAACACCGGCATGCTGCGCATCTCCCGGGGCGTGGTGACGGCCGGCCCGCTGGCGCTCTCCGCCGAGCTGCCCCCCGCCGCGCTGCTGGGGTTCTGGGACGGCGTGGTGATGGACGTCCTCGACCGCGCCGACGAGAGCCTGACCGGCTCCTCGGTGGTGGACGACCACCTCGCCGAGATGCTCGCCACGATGTACGCCGTGAGTGACGGCCTGTCTCCCGCCACCCTGGTCAAGGGCATCCTCCAGTCGCACGAGGTGGCCTGCGAGGCCCGTCCCGCCGAGATGCGGGCGCTGGCCGCCGCGCTCCCGGGCGAGCTGGACGGCGCGCTGTCGCTGCTGGGTTACTGCGGGCTCATCGAGCTGTCGGAGGCGGGCTGGCCCCGGCTGACCCCGCTGGGCATGTGGGCGGTCCGCCAGGACCTGCTGCGTGAGGGCCACGACGCGCCCACCGGCGCCGAGGTCGCGGTCTTCGCCGACCTGGGCGCGGCCGAGCTGGTCAAGGCGATCACGGAGCGCTCCGCGGCCCCCAGCGCCGTCACCGTGTGGCTGGAGTCGCGCCACGCCGAGGCCGCCGCCCGCGAGCTGGTCAAGATCGCCGCATCCGGCACGGCCGGCCAGCGCGGCACCGTGGGCACGATCCTGGAGGAGCTCGGCCCCGAGGCCGAGGCGCCGCTGAGGGAGGCGCTCGCCGAGCCGGCCATGTGGCGCTACGCCGCCTCCTGGCTGCACATCCGCGACCTGCCGGCGCCCGCCCTCACGCCCGCCGACAGCACCTGGCTCGCGGTCGACACGCTCGCCTCGCTGATCCAGCTCGGCAACGCGCCCAAGGCGATGCACGAGTTCGACATGCTCGAACCCGGCGAGGACCTGATCCGTGTCGTCGAGGAGATGACCCTGGTCGACCACCCCGACACCATCGCGGTGCTCGACGTGCTGGCCGCCCACTACCGCGACGCGGCGGTCGCCAAGGCCGCGCGGAAGGCGGCCATGAAGGCCCGCTCGCGCTGACGCCGCCCTCCGGCGGCCGCGGCCGCGGGAGGAGAGATCCGAGGGACACTCCCCATGGCCCTTAGACTGTGGGGATCCCCCCGAAAAGCGTGAGGAGAGCCCTGTTGGCCATTCAGTCGATCCGTCTTTTCGGCGACCCCGTGCTGCGCACCCCGGCCGAGCCGGTGAAGGACTTCGACAAGGAGTTGCGCAAGCTCGTCAAGGATCTGACCGACACGATGATGGACGCCCCCGGTGCCGGGCTGGCCGCGCCGCAGATCGGGGTCGGCCTGCGGGTCTTCACCTATTACGTGGACGAGCAGCTCGGGCACCTGATCAACCCCAACCTCGACCTCTCCGACGACAAGGACGAGGAGGGCCAGGAGGGCTGCCTGTCCTTCCCCGGCCTGTCGTTCCCCACGCCCCGGGCGATCCGGGCCGTGGCCAGGGGCTTCAACATGCACGGGGAGCCCGTCACCCTTGAGGGCACCGATCTGATGGCCCGCTGTTTCCAGCATGAGACCGACCACCTCGACGGGGTGCTGTTCATCGACCGGATGGACCCCAAGCAGCGCAAGCTCGCCATGAAGGAGATCCGCGAGGCCGAGTGGAGCGGGCTGTCGGCGCCCGCCTTCAAGTTCTCTCCGCACGCCACCCACGGGAAGGCTCTGTAACAACCTTGCGCCTGGTCTTCGCCGGAACCCCGGACACCGCCCTGCCCTCGCTGCGGGCCCTGCTCGACTCGCCCCGCCATGACGTCGTCGCCGTCGTCACCCGGCCGGACGCCCAGTCGGGCCGGGGCCGCAGGGTCCACCCGAGCCCCGTCGCCGAGCTGGCGGAGGAGGCGGGCGTGGAGGTCCTCAGGCCGCCGAAGGCGGGCGACCCCGAGTTCCTGGAGCGGCTGCGGCGGATCGACCCCGACTGCTGCCCGGTGGTGGCCTACGGCGCGCTCCTGCCGCAGTCCGCCCTGGACGTCCCGCGCCACGGCTGGGTCAACCTCCACTTCTCGCTGCTGCCCGCCTGGCGCGGCGCCGCCCCGGTGCAGCACGCCGTGCTCCACGGCGACGAGATCACCGGCGCGGCCACCTTCCGGATCGTCAAGGAACTGGACGCCGGCCCGGTCTACGGCGTCGTGACCGAGGAGGTCCGGCCCGCCGACACCAGCGGTGACCTGCTCGCCCGGCTCGCCGAGTCCGGCGCCGGGCTGCTGGTGGCGACCCTCGACGGGATCGAGGACGGCGAGCTGGAGGCCGTCCCCCAGCCCGCCGAGGGGGTGAGCCTCGCACCGAAGATCAACGTGGACGACGCCAGGATCGACTGGTCCGCGCCCGCCATGCGGGTGGACCGCCTCGTCCGCGCCTGCACGCCCGCCCCGGGCGCGTGGACGGAGTTCCGCGGCCAGCGGGTCAAGATCGGGCCGGTACGGCCGGCACCGGACGCCCCGGCCCTGGAGCCCGGGCGGATCGCGGCCGCCAAGCACTCCGTCCTGGTCGGCACGGCCACCCATCCGGTCGAGCTGGGCGAGGTGCAGCCGCAGGGCAAGCGCCTGATGAGCGCGGGAGAGTGGGCCCGCGGCGTGCGGCCCGCAGACGAAGATCGGCTGGGCTAGAGATCATGAACGATCGGGGGAACGGCGGGCGCGGTCCCGGCGACCACTCACGCGGCGGCCGGGGTTCCGGCGGTGGCCGGGGCCAGGGGTCCGGCGGCCGGAACGCGGGTCAGCCGGGCGGGTCCGGCGGCCGGGGTGCTCAGGGCGGCGGGTTCAGCGGTGGCCGGAACGCGGGTCAGCCGGGCGGGTCCGGTGGCCGGGGTGCGGGTGAGCCGGGCGGGTCCGGTGGCCGGGGCTCCGGCGGTGGCCGGGGTGCTCAGGGCGGTTCCGGCGGTGGCCGGGGTGCTCAGGGCGGTGGCCGGGGACCGGGCGGGGGCCGGGGCGGCCGTCCGCCCCGACCGGCGCGTGACGAGGCCCGCAACGCCGCCTACGACCTGCTGCGCGCCGTGGACGAGCGGGACGCCTACGCCAACCTGCTGATGCCCACGCTGCTGCGCGAACGCCGCCTGTCCGGGCGGGACGCGGGCCTGGCCACCGAGCTGGCCTACGGCACCCTGCGTGGCCTGGGCACCTACGACGAGGTCATCGCGGCCTGCAGCGACCGCGCCCCCGAGGACCTGGACCCGCCGCTGCTCGACGCGATCCGCCTGGGCGTGCACCAGCTGCTCAAGACCCGGGTCCCCCCGCACGCCGCGGTGGGCACGACCGTCGACCTGGTGCGCCTGCGGGTGGGCACCGGCGCGTCGAAATACGCCAACGCCGTGCTGCGCAAGGTCGCCGGCCGCTCCCTGGAGCAGTGGCTGCCGATCGTGGCCCCCGATCCCGGCGAGGACCCGGTCGGCTACCTCGCCGTGGCGTACAGCCACCCCCGGTGGATCGTCACCGCGATGCGCGACGCCGTGGGCGGCGACTTCGACGAGACGGCCGCCCTGCTGGCCGCCGACAACGAGCGCCCCCGGGTCACCCTGGTCGCCCGGCCCGGCCGCGCGTCGGTCGAGGAGCTCCTCGCCTCCGGCGCCCAGCCGGCCCGATACTCCCCCTACGCGGCCTACCTGCCGGAGGGTGACCCCGGCTCCGTCCTCGCCGTGGCCGAGGCGCGCGCCGCCGTCCAGGACGAGGCCAGCCAGCTCGTCGCCCTGGCACTGACCCGCGTCCCGGTGACCGGCGGCGACTCCCGCTGGCTCGACCTGTGCGCGGGCCCCGGCGGCAAGGCGGGCCTGCTGGACGCCATCGCCGTCCACGGAGCCGCTCTCCCGGCGGCCTCCCGGGAGCCGTCCGGTCCCGCGTCCGCGTCCGGTGAGCGGGGCGGGGCGTCGGGTGAGCCGGGCGGGCCGTCCGGAGCGGCCGCGGTGCTTGGCGAGCGGGGCGGTGCGTCCGGAGCGGCCGCGGTGCCCGGTGCGCCGGGTGGGCCGTCCGGTCCCGCCGCCTTCCCGGGCGGGGCCAATCTCCTGGCCGCCGAGCTGCAGTACCACCGCGCCCGCCTGGTCCGGCAGACCACCCGCGAGGCCGCGGTGATCACCGCCGACGGCACGGTCCCCGCCTGGCGTCCCGGGGTCTTCGACCGGGTCATGGTCGACGCCCCCTGCACCGGCCTGGGTGCCCTGCGCCGCCGTCCGGAGGCCCGCTGGCGGCGCGATCCCCGCAGCCTCCCGGACCTGGGCAGGCTCCAGCGCGAGCTGCTCGCCTCGGCGCTGGAGGCCGTCCGTCCCGGAGGGGTCGTCGCCTACGTCACCTGCTCGCCCCACCTGGCCGAGACCACGGCGGTGGTCGGCGACGTCCTGCGCCACCGCGACGACGTGGAGACCCTCGACGCCCGGGCCTACCTCCCCGAGGTGGAGGGCCTGGGCGAGGGGCCCCACGTCCAGTTCTGGCCCCACCGTCACGGCACCGACGGGATGTTCCTCACGCTGCTGCGCCGCCGCTGACCGGCCGCCCGCCACCTGCGCGGCCGGATCAGCGTCCACGAGCTGGGCCACACCTTCCGCCGGCACATCAGCCTGGCCGCGCTCGACAAGGCGATCGCCGAGGTGGTCAACGCCTGTCTCAAGCTGGACCTGCCCAAGGTCTGGGGCGAGGGCCCCTCGGTGTCGGCTGATGGCACCGAGTACGAGATCTATATCGACAGTCTGATCGCCGAGTATCACATCCGCTACGGCGGCTATGGGGTCATTGCCCACCGCCACGTCGCCGACAGCTGCATCGCATTGTTCACCCACTTCTTTCCCTGTCTGTCACGCGGGTTCGGCGCGGCCCCGCCGCCCCGGTGGGCGGCGGGGCCGTGACCTGCCGACAACCGATCTATCCGAGCACCGGGTAGTTCGCGCGGAACACGTTGTGCGGGTCACGGGCCCGCTTGATCTCCCGCAGCCGCGCGAGCGCGCTGCCGGAGAAGGACTTCGCCGCCGTGTCACCGGGCGACAGCACGGTGTACGGCTTGCGGCCGCTGATGTAGGCCTCCAGGTCGGCCACGACCTCGGCCTGCTTGGCGCGCGTCGCATCGGCCGCGTGCGGCAGGCCGAGACCCAGCAGGCCGAGCAGGTAGGGCTCAGCCACCGCGCCGCTCGCACCGGCCCCGCCGCCCGGCTCGGCGAGCGCCCCGCCCAGGTGCCTGATCTGCACGTTGATGAGCGGTTCGACCGGCTTGGCCAGCAGGAGCTCCACCGCGTCCGCGTCCAGGCCGGTGAGCAGCTCCGCACGGGCGATGGACGGGGCCGGATCGGTGGGCTCGGCGGTGATGTCACCCAGGTCGGCGACCGGGACGACGCCGCGGCTGTCGGAGATCGCGCCCTCGATCTTGTCGATGCGCGCCAGCAGGTCCTCCCCCTGAGCCGCCTCACCCAGGTAGGCCAGATCCAGCGTCACCATCGGCGGCGCGCCGGGGGGCTGGAGCCGGTTGATCCAGACACTGAGTTCACGCGGCGCATCGGCGGTGATCTCCAGGAACGCGTCGTACACCTCCCTGGTCCGGTGCTCCGGCCAGATCACGCGCCCGCCGTACAGGACCGGCGCGGGATACAGCTCGAGTTCGAGGGCGGTCACCACCGCGAAGTCCCCGCCGCCGCCGCGCAGCGCCCAGAACAGCTCGGGATCGGACTCGGCGCTCACCCGGCGCGGCTCGCCATCGGCGTCCACGATGTCGATGGCCCGCACACTGTCGGAGGCGAAGCCGTACTTGCGGCTGAACCAGCCGACCCCACCGCCCAGGGTGTAGCCGGTCACGCTGACCCCCGGCGCGCTGCCGGCCAGGCCGGTCAGACCCAGCGGACCGGCCGCGGCCAGCACCTGCCCCCACTTCACGCCCGCGCCCACCCGGACCACGCGCTCCTCGGCGCGTATCTCCACCTCGTTCAGCAGGCCGGTACGCAACAGGATCAGGCCTTCCACATCACCCGAGGCGCCGTGCCCGCTCGGCTGCGCGGTCACCGTCAGACCCGCCCGCCGCGCGTAACGCACGAGCGCCGCCACGTCATCGGCGTCCGCGGCCTCCACCACGGCCGCCACCGGCTGCCTGACGGTCAGGTTCCACGCGGTGGCCGCCTGTTCGAAGCCGTCGTCATCGGCCAGGAGCACGCGCCCCTTGAGGACACCGCGCAGATCGTTGAGCGTCATCGTCGTCTCCCTTTGTCGAGTTCTCAGAAAATGCGAAGGAATACCGTGCTGCACTACGGAAGGACGGCGCCCTGACCGGCCGGACAAGGATCACGCCGAAACCTCGATGCCGGCCCTGCACCTGTGGTGGTCCGCGCTGGTGCACGTCAACACGCTGCTGCTTCAGCGGGTTCTCGGGCCACCCCTTCGGGGCGTGCAGACGTCAGGCGGGCTGCGCGGCGGGCACTGGGGCGGCGGCCTCCTGGGCCCTGCGCGCCTTGCCGGTCTCGCGGAGGATCAGCAACCCCGTGACCGCGATCAGCGCCGAGGTCAGGCCGTGGATGCCGAGCGCGGCGGCCATGGAGCCGTGGTGGGCCAGGACGTTGACCATGTCGCCGAACGGGGCGACGGCCACCATCAGCAGGACCGGGCCCAGGGCACGGCGGTGGCCCGTCACCAGCAGGATGCCCATGGCCAGGCCCATCGCGATCTCGCGGCTGCCCTTCACGAGAGGGAAGCCGCTGTCGTCAGAGGGCCAGTTCGGCAGGCCCGGGAAGGACGTCCTGAGGGGCAGGACGAAGGACAACCCGAGGTAGAGGGTGAACAGGACGACGGCGGTGGCCAGGACGGTGTTGAGCTTCTTCAGCGACATGGTCGTTCTCCTTTGATGTTCAGACCGGGCAGGTGATGTTCAGACCGGGCAGGGTTCAGCCGCGGACGCGGCGGATGTGGCGGGCGTAGCGGGGGCGGCCGATGACGTGCCAGATGACGCGGACCGGGGCGGGGAGGCCGCTGAGGACGATGGCGCGCTCGGCCGGGTCCGCGTCTTCCAGGACGGCGCCGAAGAGCGTGAGCAGGGTGAGCTTGGGAGTGTTGTTCACCAGGTGGTCGCCCAGGGAGGCCCACTCCTGCTCGGTGATGTGCTTGGCCGCGAGCGGGAGGAGGGTGGCCTCCTCCTCGTCGAGGTGTTCCAGCAGGACCGCGCGGTGCTCGGCGAGGGCGGCCACGAGGGTGTCGCGTCCGTCGGCGCCCGCGGTGGCCTCCCAGGCGGGGACCGCGGCGTCCAGCCTGGTCAGGGTGGCCGCGATGCGTTCGTGCTGGGCCTGCATGCGCAGGACGATGTCGGCCTCCAGGTCCACCCGGGACAGCAGCGGCGGCCACAGCAGCTCGTCCTCGCCCTCGTGATGGTTGTGCAGGCCCAGCCGGTAGACGCGGAAATGGTCGGCGATCACCTTGGCACGAGCGGTGTCACCCGGGGCGACGGCCGCGACGAGCTCCACCAGCAGCCGTGACTCACGGCGGAGGACGCGGTGGACGATCTCCATGTCCTGGGTGTTGACGCTCATCTGTTCCTGCCCTTCATCGGTTGCGACGTGTTCAGGCTGCTCCCGGGTATTTGGAGGGGGCTTGGAGAAGATTTGGAACGTCCACATACGATGTGCAGATCATGGTCTTCATCCGGGTGCTGGGCGCGTTCGCAGCGGAGGCAGACGGTGCGGCCGTTCACCTCGGCGGCCCGCGGCAGCGGGGCGTGCTGGCGTTGCTGGTGGCGGCGCGTGGGCAGGTCGTGCCGGTCGATCGGATGATCGAGGATCTGTGGCGCGGGGAGCCGCCCGCGCGGGCGCTGATGTCCCTGCAGGCGTATGTGTCCAACCTGCGTCGGCTGTTGGAACCCGGACGTCCGCCGCGCACGCCGGCCCGGCTGCTGGTGAGCGCGGCGCCGGGTTATGCGCTGCGGCTGCCACCGGAGGCGGTGGACGCGTGGCGGTTCGAGGGCCTGCTGGGCCAAGCGCGTACGGACACCGACCTACGCGCCGCGCAGGCTCGGCTCGCCGAGGCGCTGGGGCTGTGGCAGGGACCGGCGTTCGCCGAGGTCGCCGACGAGCCGTGGGCCGCCGCCGAGACGGCCCGGCTGAACGAGCTACGCCTGGTCGCCACCGAGCTGCACGTCGCGGCGGGTCTGCGCATCGGCGACCCCGCCGCGGTGGTTCCCGAGGCCGAGCGGCTCACCCGCGACGAGCCCCTCCGCGAGGAAGGCTGGCGGCTGCACGCCCTGGCACTGTGGAGCAGCGGCCGCCAAGCCGACGCGCTGGCGACGCTCCGCCGCGCCCGCGGCGTCCTGGCCGAGGAGCTCGGGCTCGACCCTGGCCCGGACCTGACGGCGTTGGAGGAGGCGATCCTCACCCAGCGCACGGACGTCCTACGCGCGACCGTGCCCCCGCCCCCGCTGACCGCCCCGCTGCCGCAGGCGGCCCCTCTCCCGGGGACGGCCCCGATCGTCGAGGCGCCGTTCGTCGGACGCGAGGCACAGCTGTCGGCACTGGTCACGGCCGCCACCGGGGCCGCCACCGACGGAGCTCGCATCGCCCTTGTCACCGGCGAGGCCGGGCTCGGCAAGTCGACGCTGCTGGAACACCTCGGCAGGCGGCTCGAACGTGACGGGTGGCTGGTCGCCGTCGGCCGCTGCCCCGAGGTCGACAGCGCGCCGCCCGCGTGGGCCTGGACCGAGGCGCTGAGAGCCGTCGCCGCGTCCACGTCCCCGGGCGAGTTCGCGGACGACCTCGCGCCGCTGCTCACCGACACCGAGCCGGTGAACGCCGACGCCACCGCGGGACGGTTCCGCCTGCGCCAAGCCGTGTGGAAGTGGCTCGCGGCAGTCGCCACGGAACGCCCGGTCGCCGTCGTGCTGGACGACCTGCACTGGGCGGACACCACCACGCTGGAACTGCTCGGCGGCGGCCTCGGCGTGCGGGCCCCGATCCTGGTCGTCGCCGCGTACCGCGCGGACGAGAGCGGGCACCTCACCGAAACGCTGGCCTCCCTCGCGCGCGCCACGCCCCTCCGCCTGGCGCTGCCGGGGCTGAACGACGAGGCCGTCGCGGAGCTCGTACGGGCCGAATGCGAGGCCGACGAGGAGACCATCGCAGGGATCGCCGAGCGCACCGGCGGCAACCCGTTCTACGTGCGCGAAAGCGCCCGGCTGCTGAACGGCGAAGGCGCGCTGGTCGCCCTCTCCGAGGTCCCCGAAGGCGTACGGGACGTCCTGCGCCGCCGGCTCGCGCGCCTGCCCGAGGGAGGCGTGTCCGTCCTCCGGCTCGCCGCGGTCGCAGGCCGGGAAAGCTCAGTGGATGTCCTCGTCAAGGCCGCCGACACCGACGAGGACAGCGTCCTGGACGCGCTGGACGCCGGCGTCATCGCCGGGCTGCTCGACGAGCCCGGGCCCGGGCGGGTCCGGTTCGTTCACTCGCTGGTCAGGGACACCCTGGTCGCCGACGTCAGCCAGTTGCGGGCCACCAGGATGCACGCCCGGATCGCCGCCGCCCTGGAGGGCGGTGGCGACGTCGCGGCCCTGGCCCACCACTACGCGCGAGCCGGCTCGCCGAAAGCCGTCGGTTATTGCGTCCAGGCCGCCGAGCTTGCCGAGGCGCGCTACGCCCACGACGTGGCGGCCTCGCTCCTCACCGACGCCGTCGCCAACTCCAGCGACCCGGACGAGCGCGTCGCCCTGCTCGGCAGGCTGCTGCGCGCGCAGATCAGGGCCGGGGCCTTCGCTGCGGCCAGGGACACGCGCGAGCAGGCCGTGCGGCACGCCGAGTCGATCGGCCGCGACGACCTGATGATCGCCGCGTTCACCGCCTGGACCGAGCCCACCCCCTGGCAGGCCCGCACCTACGGCACGGTCGACCGCCCCATCGTCGACCGCCTCAGCCGCCTGCTCAAGCGCACCGGCCTCACCCCCGACGTGCGGTCCCATCTCCTCATCGCCTACGCCCACGAACTGGTGGGCGAGGACGATCTGACAGTCATGGAGGCGGCCCGGGAGGCACTCGACCTCGCCACCGATCCCCGCCTCCGGGCCGCGGCGCTGCTGGTCCTCGCCCGCGACGTCCTCGCCCGCGACGCCGAGCGGGAGGAGTACTCCCGCGAGCTGGTGAAGATCAGTGTCGAGCACGACCTGCCCGTCTACCGCGTGACAGGGCTGCTCAACCAGGCCGCCTGCGCCGCCGCGGCCAACGACCCGGCGACCATGCGCCGCCTGACCGGGGAGGCGCTCGACCTCGCCCGCTCCTACCGGATGCCGGAAGCGACCGGCGCCGCCGAGATCGCACTGGCCACCCTGGCACTCATCGAGGGCCGGTCCGCCG